>NZ_JASCXL010000056.1:0-63484 GCF_030010595.1 Streptomyces sp. CC224B
CGGGAGGGGACCGCGGCGGCGGCCTGCGTGGCGGCCGGGGCGGTGACGGCGGTGTCGCTCTGGGGCGGGGCGCCGGGGCCGGGCGGGGTGGAGCCGCGGTCGCCGACGGGGCGGACGGACGGCGGGCCAGGACCGGTGCGGGTCCCGGACTTCTCGGCGTACCCGTCCACGGCGGAGGCGGTCCCGCCCGGCAAGGAGCGGATCTCCGCGCGGGCCACGGCGCTGGCCCTGAAGGAGACGCTGCCCTGGGACCTGGAGTCCTCGCAGTACGCGGGCAGGAGCCAGGCGGGGAAGTGGCTGGGGGTGGTGCCGTACGACACCTCCGCCCGGCTGCGGGTCACCGGGCGGGGCACGGACGGCGAGGTCAGGGTCGACTTCCAGGCGCAGTTCTACGCGCAGATGGACGACGGCACGGACGGCTCCCCGCGCGCGGGCCTGGAGAAGTGGTACTCGTGCGCGAGGTTCCCCGAGCGGGACCACGTCCGCCGGTGCGAGGTCGCCCGCCTCGCGGACGGGTCGGTCCTGCTGACGTACGAGAAGCGCTCCGGGGACCGGTCGTCGCGCCACGCCGACCTGCTCCAGGCCGACGGCCACCGGGTGGCCGTCGGCGCGGAGGCCGGGGCGGGCGGTGAACCACCGCTGACCCTGGGCGCGCTGCGGGGCGTGGTCACCAGTCACCGCTGGCGGCTCTTCGTGGACCCGGAGGTCAACGAGCGGGCCAAGGCGCTCAAGCCCTTCCAGGCGCTGGAGGGTTGAGGACCGGGCCGGGACGGGGGTCCGGCCCGACGGGGCGGGGGGTGGCGGGGGCCGACGGCTCACCGGTCGAGGACCGCGAAGCCGTCCAGTTCCACCAGGCACTCCTCGTCCCAGAGACGGGCCGCGCCGATCACCGCCATGGCGGGGTAGTCGCGGCCCGCCAACCGCCGCCAGATCCGCCCGAGTTCGCGGGCGTGGGCGCGGTAGTCGGCGACATCGGTGGCGTAGACGGTGACCCGGGCGAGGTCCGCCGGGGTGCCGCCGGCGGCGCGCAGCGCGGCCAGGAGGTTGCCCAGCGCCCTCTCGAACTGCTCGAGCAGGGTGGCGCCGGTGACCTTGCCGCCGGCGTCCAGCGCGGTCTGCCCGGCGAGGAAGACCAGGCGGTTCCCGGTGGCCACGACGGCGTGGCTGAACCCGGTGGGCGGGGACAGCTCGGCGGGGTTGAGACGATCGAGGCTCACGCGGGCTCCGTCCGGGGGGTGGGGGTGGTCTCGGGGGTGGAGGTGGACTCGGGGGTGGAGGTGGTCTCGGGGGTGGTGGCTGGGGCTGGAGTGAAGTCGGAGGCTTGAGTGAACTCCGATGCTTGAGTGGTGGTTGTGGCTGAAGTGGCGTTCGGGGCACGGGTAGCGGCTTCGTACAGCTCCTTCGCGATCACCGTCCGCTGCACCTCGCTCGCGCCCTCGTACACGCGCGTGGCCCGCACCTCGCGGTAGAGGTGTTCGAGCAGGTGCCCGTGCTGGAGGGCGCGGGCGCCGTGGAGCTGGACCGCGGTGTCCACGACGTACTGCGCGGTCTCCGTGGCGAAGAGCTTGGCCATCGCCACGCGGCCCGCGATGCCCGGCGCGCCCCGGTCGTACGCCGCCGCGGCCGCGTACACCAGGAGCCGGGCCGCCTCGGTGCGCGTGGCCGCCTCCGCGACCTGGTGCGACACCGCCTGGAGGTCCTTGAGCCTGCCGCCGAACGCGGCCCGCTCCGCGGTGTGCGCGAGCGTCGCGTCGAGCGCCGCCTGGGCCATGCCGACCGCGAAGGCGCCGACGCTCGGGCGGAAGCGGTTGAGGGTGGTCATGGCGACGCGGAAGCCCCGGTCGACCTCGCCGAGCAGGTCGGCGGCGGTCACGCGGACGCCGTCGAAGGACAGGGTGCCGATGGGGTGCGGGGCGAGCATCGCGAGCGGGGCGCCGGTCAGCCCCGGGCGGTCGGCGGGGACCAGGAAGGCGGTCACGCCGCGTGCGCCCGCGCCCGGGGCCGTGCGGGCGAAGACGGTGTAGAAGTCGGCCTCGGGGGCGTTGGAGATCCAGGCCTTCTCCCCCGTGAGGCGCCAGGCGCCCGCACCGCCGGGCTCGGCCTCCGCGCGCAGCGCGAGGGCCGCCGCGTCGGAGCCGGCACCCGGCTCGGACAGGGCGAACGCGGCGACGGCGCGGCCCGCCCGGACGGCGGGCAGCCAGCGCTCGCGCTGCGCCGCCGTACCGTACGCGTGCACGGGGTGCGCGCCGAGGCCCTGGAGGGCGAAGGCGGTCTCGGCCTCGGTGCAGACGCGGGCCAGCGACTCGCGGGTCAGGCACAGGTCGAGGGCGCCGGACGTGAACAGGCCGTCAAGCACGCCGTGTTCGCCCAGGGCCTCCACGAGCGGGCGGTTCACCCGGCCGGCCGCGCCCTTCTCGGCAAGGGGCCGCAGGACCGCGGCGGCCAGCTCGCGCAGCCGGTCGCAGCGGGCGACTTGTTCGGGGTCGAGCGTGAATGCCGTCATCGAGCCTCTCCCCTGGCGCGGGGCGCGGACCGCGCCCCGCAGTTCTATCGCGCAGTGTTGACTGTCGTCACCATCACGATACGCTCGTCGGGCGAGCCCATCACTACGCCCGACCGGCAAAGGTGGCGAGGCGCCATGGAGACCCACGGGGCGACCGACGACGAATGCGGCGGCACACCCACCGGCCGGGGCGCCGGAGCGGCCCCCGGCCCCGCCCCCGGAACCACCGGCACCGCCGCCGCTCCCACCACGACCGCCACCACCGACAGCGGCACCACCGACAGGGGCACCACCGACAGCGACACCCGGCACGGCCCCGGCCCCGGCCCCGCCCCGGCCCCCCGCTTCGGCCCCGCCGGAGGGACGCCCACCGGGCACGTCGACACCTTCGCGCGCGACCACCTCCCGCCGCCCGAGGAGTGGCCCGTGCTGCTCCAGGACCTGCCCGAGCTGCGGTACCCGGAGCGGCTCAACTGCGGGGCCGAGCTGCTCGACGCGACCGTGGCGCGGCACGGCCCGGACCGGCCCGCGTTCCGCTCCGCCGACGGCACCGTCTGGACGTACGGCGAGCTGCGCGACCGGGTGGACCGGGTCGCCCACGTCCTGACCGGGGAGCTGGGCGTGGTCCCCGGCAACCGCGTCCTGCTGCGCGGCCCCACCTCGCCCTGGCTGGCCGCGTGCTGGCTGGCCGTGATGAAGGCGGGCGCGGTCGCGGTGACCGTCCTCGACCGGCAGCGGGCGCCGGAGCTGGCGACGATGTGCGGGATCGCGCGGGTCTCACAGGCGCTGTGCGCCGCCGGCGCGGTGGACGACCTGACCAAGGCCGGGGTGCCGGGCCTGCGCGTGACGACGTACGGCGGCGAGGGCCCCGACGACCTGCTCGCCCGCGCGGCGGCCCGGGACGGCGCGCCCTACGAGGCCGTGGACACGGCCGCCGACGACGTCGCCCTGATCGCCTTCACCTCCGGCACCACCGGGCGGCCCAAGGGCTGCATGCACTTCCACCGGGACGTGCTCGCCGTCGCCGACACGTTCGCGCGCCATGTGCTCAAGGCCCGCGCCGACGACGTGTTCGCGGGCAGCCCGCCGCTCGGCTTCACGTTCGGCCTGGGCGGCCTGGTGGTCTTCCCGCTGCGCGTCGGGGCGTCCGCCGTCCTCCTGGAGCAGGCCGGTCCCCGGCAGTTGCTGCCCGCCGTCGCCGAGCACGGCGTCAGCGTGCTGTTCACGGCGCCGACGGCGTACCGCGCGATGCTGGACGCGCTGGCCCGGGCGGACGCTCCCGACGTCGCGTCGCTGCGCCGCTGCGTGTCGGCGGGCGAGAACCTGCCCGCCGCGACCTGGCGGGCCTGGCACGCGCGCACGGGCCTGCGCATCATCAACGGCATCGGCGCCACGGAGCTGCTGCACATCTTCATCTCCGCCGCCGACGACGACATCCGCCCCGGCACGACGGGGAAGCCCGTGCCGGGGTGGCGGGCGCGCGTGGTCGACGCCGCCGGTGCGCCCGTCCCGGACGGGGAGCCGGGGCTGCTCGCGGTGCGCGGACCGGTCGGCTGCCGGTATCTCGCCGACCCCCGGCAGCGGGAGTACGTCCGCGACGGCTGGAACGTCACCGGGGACACGTACGTCCGGGACGCCGACGGCTACTTCCGGTATGTGGCCCGCGCCGACGACATGATCATCTCGGCCGGGTACAACATAGCGGGCCCCGAGGTGGAGGAGGCCCTGCTGCGCCACCCGGACGTGGTGGAGGCGGCGGTCGTGGGCCGCCCCGACGCGCGCCGGGGGCAGGTGGCGGTGGCGTACGTGGTGCCGCGCGCGGGGGCGCCCCGGGACGTGGAGCGGCTGCGGGACTTCGTCAAGGAGGAGCTGGTGCCGTACAAGTGCCCGCGCGAGGTGGTGTTCCTGGACGCGCTGCCGAGGACGGCGACCGGAAAGCTCCAGCGGTTCCGCCTGCGCGAACCGGGGTCGGCGTCCGGGGCCTAGAGTGATCACGTGTCCGAGCAGCACGCCCCCAGGTCCCTGATCGTCACCTTCTACGGCGCGTACGGGCGGGCGGCGCCCGGTCCGGTCGCGGTCGCCGAACTCGTGCGGCTCCTCGCGCCGGTCGGCGTCGACGCCCCGTCCGTGCGCTCCTCGGTGTCCCGCCTGAAGCGGCGCGGCCTCCTGGTGCCCGCGCGCACGGAGAGCGGCGCCGCGGGGTACGCGCTGTCGCCCGACGCGCGCCAGCTCCTCGACGACGGCGACCGGCGCGTCTACCCGGCCGCGGGCGGGCGGCCCGCGCAGGGCTGGGTGCTGGCCGTCTTCTCCGTCCCCGAGGCGGAGCGCAACAAGCGCCACGTGCTGCGCTCGCGGCTCGCGGGGCTCGGCTTCGGCACGGCGGCCCCCGGCGTGTGGATCGCCCCCGCGCACCTCCACGAGGAGACCCGGCACACCCTGGAGCGCCTCGGCCTCACCGCGTACGTCGACCTCTTCCGCGGCGAGCACCTCGGTTTCGCACCCACCGCCGAGGCGGTGGCGCGCTGGTGGGACCTGTCCGCGATCGCCAAGGAGCACGAGGCCTTCCTGGACCGCCACGGCCCCGTCCTGCGCGCCTGGCGGGCGCGCCCCGACACCCCTCCCGAAGAGGCCTACCGGGACTACCTCCTGGCCCTCGACTCCTGGCGCCACCTGCCGTACGTGGACCCGGGCCTGCCCGCCGGACTCCTCCCGGCGGACTGGCCCGGGGCCCGCTCGGCGGAGGTCTTCCAGGGCCTGCACGAGCGCCTGCGGGACGCGGGCGCGGCGTTCGTGGCCGCCGGGTCCGCCCGGGGGTGACCGCGGTCCCGGCGACGGCGCGGCGCCCCGGCCGGTCGGCGGGACCGGCCAGGGCGCCGCGGGGGGCGGGGCCGGGCGGCGGTCCGGGGGTCCGGGCGCCGTCGGCCGGGGCTCAGCAGCGGCCCGGGAAGTCCAGATCCAGCAGCGGGATGCCCAGCAGTTTCACCCCCACCTTCTTGGCGCACTGCTTGTTGCCCGGACCCGGCTCGGCCTCGTCCAGGTCGTCGGCGTCGTCCATGTCGGCCGCGTCGTCCTCCAGCGGGGGGTCGTCGTCGCGGAGCGGCAGGTCGTCGTCCCGGGGCGACAGGTCGTCGTCCAGGTCGGCCACCGGCTTGGGGTCACGCGGAGGCGGTTCGGCCGCCGCGGCGGTGCCGCCGAGAACGGCGGCGCTGAGCGCGATACTGCAGAGCACCGTGGTGATGCGCTTCGTGTGAGTCATGAGCACAAATTAGGCATCCCGGTCAAGCATCCACGACTCGTGGCGCATCACCCGGGTGAATCCCTCCTCCGCTCGGCGTCCGGCGACCGCCTCCGGGGGGCGGGACGGGCCCGGCGAGGGTCAGGCGGGGTTTGGGGGCGTCGGTGCGGCCGGTGCGGGGGCGGCGGCTGCCGGCCCGGTACGGCAGGGGCCAGGGCGCGCCGGGGCCGGTGTAGTCCTGCTCGGCCGCGGCGTGCAGGGTCCAGTGGGGGTCGTACAGGTGCGGGCGGGCCAGGGCGCAGAGGTCGGTGCGGCCCGCGAGCAGCAGGGAGTTCACGTCGTCCCAGGAGGAGATGGCGCCCACCGCGATGACCGGGACCCCGGTCCCGTTGCGGATGCGGTCCGCGTAGGGGGTCTGGTACGAGCGGCCGTAGGCGGGGGCCTCGTCGGACACCACCTGGCCGGTGGAGACGTCGATGGCGTCGGCGCCGTGGGCCGCGAAGGCGCGGGCGACGGCCACCGCGTCGTCGGCCGTCGTCCCCCCTTCGGCCCAGTCCGTGGCGGAGACGCGGACGGTCATGGGCTTCTCCCCCGGCCAGACCTCGCGGACGGCGTCGAAGACCTCCAGGGGGAAGCGGAGGCGGGCCTCCAGGGAGCCGCCGTAGGCGTCCGTGCGGCGGTTGGTGAGCGGGGACAGGAAGCTGGACAGCAGGTAGCCGTGCGCGCAGTGGAGTTCCAGGAGGTCGAAGCCGCAGTCCCGGGCCCGCCGGGCGGCCGCCACGAACTCCTCGCGGATCGCGGGCAGTTCGTCGGCGCGCAGGGCGTGCGGGACCTGGTTGCGCGGGGTGTACGGCAGCGCGGACGGCGCCACGACGGGCCAGTTGCCGTCGGGCAGGGGCTCGTCGATGCCCTCCCACATGAGCCGGGTGGAGCCCTTGCGGCCCGCGTGGCCGAGCTGGACACCGAGGGCCGTGCCGGGCGCCTGGGCGTGCACGAAGTCCGCGATCCGGGCCCAGGCCGCGGCCTGTTCGTCCGTGTAGAGGCCGACGCAGCCGGGGGTGATGCGGCCGCGCTCGCTGACGCACACCATCTCGGTCATCACGAGGCCCGCCCCGCCGAGGGCCCGGGCGCCGAGGTGCACGAGGTGGAAGTCGCCGGGCACGCCGTCCACGGCGGAGTACATGTCCATGGGCGAGACGACGACGCGGTTGCGCAGGGTCAGCCCGCGCAGGGTGAAGGGCGTGAACATGGGCGGCGTGCCCTCGGGGCAGCCGAAGTCCCGCTCCACCGCGGCCGTGAAGCGCGCGTCGCGCAGGCGGAGGTTGTCGTGGGTGACGCGGCGGCTGCGGGTGAGGAGGTTGAACGCGAACTGGCGGGGCCGCTGGTCCAGGTAGAGAGGCAGCTCCTCGAACCACTCCAGGCTGGCGCGGGCCGCCCGCTGGGTGGACTCGACCACCGGGCGGCGCTCGGCCTCGTACGCCGCGAGGGCCTCCGGGATGCCGGGCCGCTCCTGGAGGCAGGCGGCCAGCGCGAGGGCGTCCTCCACGGCGAGCTTGGTGCCGGAGCCGATGGAGAAGTGGGCGGTGTGGGCGGCGTCGCCGAGGAGCACCGTGTTCCCGTGCGACCAGCGGTCGTTGACGACCGTGCGGAAGGTGAGCCAGGCGGAGTTGTTGGAGCGCAGCGGGCGGCCCCGCAGCGCCTCGGAGAAGATCTTCGCGCAGCGGTCGATCGACTCCGCCGTCCCCGTGTCGGCGAAGCCCGCCGCCCGCCAGACCTCCTCGCGCATCTCGACGATGACCGTCGAGTCGCTCGGCGAGAACGGGTAGCCGTGGAGCTGCATCACGCCGTGCGCCGTCTCGGCGATCTCGAAGCGGAACGCGTCGAGGGCGAAGTCGGCGGCGAGCCAGATGTAGCGGCAGCGGTGGCCGGTGACCGTGGGGCGGAAGACGTCGGCGTGCGCCGCGCGCGTACCGCTGTGCACGCCGTCCGCGGCGACCACCAGGTCGTACGCCGCCGCCAGCTCGGCGGCGGGTGGCGCCTGGGTGCGGAAGCGCAGGTCCACGCCGAGGTCGCGGCAGCGCTCGTGCAGGACGGCGAGGAGCACCCGGCGGCCCAGCGCCGCGAAGCCGTGGCCGCCGGAGGTGTGCCGGGTGCCGCGGTGCACGACGTCGATGTCGTCCCAGCGCACGAAGCGCTCGCGCAGCGCGGCGTACACCACCGGGTCGGCGTGCTCGATGCCGCCGAGCGTCTCGTCGGAGAGGACCACGCCGAAGCCGAAGGTGTCGTCCGGGGCGTTCTTCTCCCAGACCGTGACCTCGCGCGCCGGGTCGAGGCGCTTGAGCAGTGCCGCGGCGTACAGGCCGCCGGGGCCGCCGCCGACGACGGCGACGCGGCGGGCGGCCGGGGCGCCGGCGGGGGTGGCGGTGACGGCGGTGTCGGCGGTCACGGTCACCGCCCCCGCCACTTCGGGGTCCGCTTCGCGGTGAACGCGGCGTGGAACTCGGCGTAGTCCTCGCCGTTCATGAGCAGTGCCTGCGTCGCCGCGTCCAGCTCCACGGAGGCCGCGAGCGGCATGTCGAGCTCCGCGGTGAGCAGGGCCTTGGTCTGCGCGTACGCGAGGGCCGGGCCCTCGGCGAGGCGGCGGGCGAGGGCGGCGGCGGCCTCGTCGGCCCCGCCCTCGTCGGTCAGCTCGCTGAGCAGGCCGATCCGTTCGGCCTCGGGGGCGCGCACGGGCTCGCCCAGCATCAGCAGCCGCGTGGCGTGGCCGAGCCCGACCACGCGCGGCAGCAGGTACGCCGCGCCCATGTCGCCCCCGGACAGGCCCACCTTCGTGAACAGGAACGCGAACCGCGCCGAGGGGTCCGCGACCCGGAAGTCCGCGGCGAGCGCGAGCACCGCGCCGGCGCCCGCGGCCACCCCGTGCACGGCGGCGACCACCGGGAAGGGGCACTCGCGCAGGGCCCGCACGACCTGCCCCGTCATGCGGTTGAAGTCGAGGAGCTGGGCGGTGTCCATGGCGAGCGTGGCCCCGATGATCTCGTCCACGTCGCCGCCGGAGCAGAACCCGCGGCCCTCGCCGCCGAGCACGAGGGCCCGCACGGACCGGGTCCGGGACAGCTCGGCGAGCAGGTCGCGCAGGTCGGCGTAGGCGCCGAAGGTGAGCGCGTTCAGCTTGTCGGGGCGGGCGAGCGTGACGGTGGCGACGCCCTCGTCGACGGTGAGGCGCAGGTGTTCCCACGCGGGGGTGGGGGCTGCGGAGCCGGTGAAGGGACTCATGACGTGCGGCCTCCTCGGCGGAGTGCGACGACGTGCGGGGCGTGTTCCTGCCCTCGAAGTTATCACCGTTCTCTGACTGTCGTCACGAGTACGCGATATCACGCCGCCCTCGCGGCCGGGCCGCCCGCCCCGCCCCGGGCAACGGGCGGGCGCACCCCGAGGTCCCGGGCACGGCCCGACGAAGGACCCTGTCGACGTTCCGCTTAGGATTCGTACGGTTGAAAGCAGGACCGACCCGGACCACCTGCTCGCCGAAACGGATCCCGCCCGTGCCCGAATCGCACTCCCCCGCAAGCTGGCGCATCGCGCTGCCCCACACGGTGGCAGCCGTGCCGATCGCGCGCGCCCTGGTCCGGACGGCGCTCACCGACATCGGCTCCACGGCGGACACGGACACGGCCGAGCTGCTCACCGCCGAGCTGGTCGCCAACGCGGTGGAGCACGCGCCCGGGCACGCCCCGATAGAGCTGCTCATCGAGTTGCTGCCGACGCAGTGCCAGGTGGAGGTGCGGGACTCCAACCCGGCGCCGCCCGGCGACCTGTCCGACCCGGAGCCGGGGGGCGCGCCGGACCCGTGGCAGGAGCACGGCCGGGGGCTGCTGCTGATCCGCACGCTCAGCTCGGCGTGCGGGCACCGGCCCACGCCGACCGGCAAGGCCGTGTGGTTCCGCCTTTCGGCCCCGGACCGCCCGGAGGGGCCCCACGGGCCCGAGGGGCCCGCGGAGCCCTAGGGCCGGGCGGCGGCCAGGGTCGCGACCAGGACGGCCTTGATGGTGTGCAGCCGGTTCTCCGCCTCGTCGAAGACGACGGAGTGCTCCGACTCGAAGACCTCGTCGCTGACCTCCAGCCAGTCACGCCCGTGGCGCTCGCCGAGCTGCCGCCCCAGCGCCGTGTCCAGGTCGTGGAACGCGGGCAGGCAGTGCAGGAACTTCACGTCGGCGTTGCCGGTCGCGCGCAGCACCTCCGCCGTGACGGCGTACGGCGACAGGGCGCGGATGCGCTCGTCCCAGACCTCGGCGGGCTCCCCCATGGACAGCCAGACGTCGGTGGCGACGAAGTCGGCGCCCGCGACCCCCTCCGCGACGTCCTCGGTGAGCGTGAGCCGGGCCCCGCTGGCCGCGGCCAGCTCCCGCGCCCGGGCGACCACGGGGCCGGCGGGCCAGTACTCCTCGGGCGCCACGATCCGGACGTCCATGCCGAGCAGGGCGCCGGTGACCAGGTAGGAGTTGCCCATGTTGTAGCGGGCGTCGCCGAGGTAGGCATAAGCGGTCCCGGCGAGGGGCTTGGCGCAGTGCTCGGTCATGGTCAGGACGTCGGCCAGCATCTGCGTGGGGTGCCAGGAGTCGGTCAGGCCGTTGTAGACGGGCACGCCGGCGTGGGCGGCGAGCGCCTCGGCCGTGCCGTGGGCGTCGCCCCGGTACTGGATCGCGTCGAACATCCGGCCGAGCACGCGCGCGGTGTCCTTCGCGGACTCCTTCTGCCCGATGTGCGTGGCCGCGGCGTCCATGTACATCGTGGTGGCGCCCTGGTCGGCGGCGGCCACCTCGAAGGCGCAGCGGGTGCGGGTCGAGGGCTTCTCGAAGACCAGGGCGATGTTCCTGCCGGTCAGCAGCCGCCGCTCGCGCCCCTCCTTCTTGGCGGCCTTCAGCTCCGCGGCGAGGGCGAGCAGACCTCGGAACTCCTCGGCGGTGAAGTCCACCTCCTTGAGGAAGTGGCGGCCGGTGAGGTCGGGGCTGATCGGGCCGTTCGCCATGGGGGCGCTCCTGGGGTGCGAATGCGTGATTCTGGAACTATATACGATCACCCACAAATCTATGCACCCGGCAGGGGCCCCGCAGCCCTGAGCGCCCGGGGAGCCCCCTGCCCCGCGCACCCCACCGGAGGGCCCCGGCAGCCCCGCGCCCGCGGCAGCCCCGGACGGAGGTCAGCCCCCGACGGGGTCCCGCTCCACCGGGCAGCTCATGCAGCGCGGCCCGCCCCGGCCGCGCCCCAGCTCGCTGCCGGGGATCTCTATCACCTCGATGCCCTGCTTGCGCAGGTAGGTGTTGGTCGTCGCGTTCCGCTCGTACGCGACCACGACGCCCGGCTCGACCGCGAGGACGTTGCAGCCGTCGTCCCACTGCTCGCGCTCGGCGGCGTGCACGTCCTGGGTCGCGGTCAGGACGCGGACGCGGTCCAGGCCGAGCGCCGCCGCCACGGCCCGGTGCATGTGCTCCGGCGGGTGGTCGGTGACCTTCAGCTCCCGCTCGTCGACGCCCGGCTCGATCGTGTACGAGCGCAGCATGCCGAGGCCCGCGTACTGCGTGAACGTGTCCCCGTCGACCATCGTCATGACCGTGTCCAGGTGCATGAACGCACGCCGCTTGGGCATGTCGAGCGCCACGATCGTGCGCGCCGACCCGGCGGCGAACAGCTTGTGCGCGAGCATCTCGACGGCCTGCGGCTTGGTGCGCTCGCTCATGCCGATGAGCACGGCGCCGTTGCCGATGACCAGGACGTCACCGCCCTCGATGGTGGACGGGTAGTCGGCCTGCCCCTGCGACCAGACGTGCGAGACCTGGCCGTGGAAGAGCGGGTGGTGCTGGTAGATCGCCTCGAAGTGCACGGTCTCGCGCTGCCGGGCCGGCCAGCGCATCGCGTTGATGGACACGCCGTCGTAGATCCACGCGGAGGTGTCGCGCGTGAACAGGTGGTTGGGCAGCGGACCGAGCAGGAAGTCGTCGAGCTCCATGCAGTGGAACCGCACCGACGTGGGCTCCGGGTGCCGCTCCAGGTACTCCCGCTTGGTCATGCCGCCGACCAGCGCCTCGGCGAGCTCGGCGGACGGCAGCGCCTCGAACGCGGCGCGCAGGTGATCGGTGGCGAGCGGCCCGTACTCCTTCTCGTCGAAGACGCGGTCCAGGACGAGCTTGCGCGCGGCCGGCACCTCCAGCGTCTCGGTGAGCAGGTCACCGAAGAGGTGGACCGTCACCCCCCGGTCGCGCAGCACGTCGGCGAAGCCGTCGTGCTCCTGTCTCGCCCGCCGCACCCACAGGACGTCGTCGAAGAGCAACGCGTCCTTGTTGGTGGGCGTCAGCCGTTTGAGCTCCAGGTCCGGTCGGTGCAGGATGACGCGGCGCAGCCGCCCGGCCTCGGAGTCGACGTGGAATCCCATGCCCCCATCCTCACCTCTCGGGGGCCGCCTGACGCGTCCAGGGCGCGCGGAATCACGTCGTACGGCGGCACGCGGGCACGGCCTCCCGGTGCCGGGCCGGTGTCCCGCCGGGCAGGACGCCCGGGGGGACACCGGTGGTACGGCCGCCGCCACGGCTGCCCGGCGCTCACAGACGCGGATCGACCGGTTCCGATTCCAGCGCGAGCACCGCGAACACCGCCTCGTGCACCCGCCACAGCGGCTCGCCCTCCGCCAGCCGGTCGAGGGCTTCGAGGCCGAGCGCGTACTCCCGGATCGCGAGCGAGCGCTTGTGGCCGAGGAAGCGGCCGCGCAGCTTCTCCAGGTTCTCCGGGCGCGTGTACTCCGGCCCGTAGATGATCCGCAGGTACTCCCGGCCGCGGCACTTGATGCCCGGCTGCACCAGGCGGCCCTTGCCGTCGCGGACCAGCGCGCCGACCGGCTTGACGACCATGCCCTCGCCGCCGCGCCCGGTCATCTCCAGCCACCAGTCGACGCCCGCGCGCACCGACGCCGCGTCACCGGTGTCCACGTACAGGCGGCGCGTGGTGCGCAGCAGGCCCGAGCCGTCGTGCTCCACCATGCGGTCGACCAGGGCCAGTTGCTCGTCGTGCGGCAGCGCGGCGAGGCTGCGGCCCTGGACGGCGAGGAGCTGGAACGGCGCCAGGTGCACGCCGTCGAGCCCGTCCGTCGGCCAGCAGTAGCGACGGTAGGCGTCGGTGAACGCGGCGGCGTCCGCGGCCCGTTCCCGCTGGGTGCCGAGGAGCCCGGCCACGTCGACGCCGCGCGCGGCGGCCGCCTCCAGGGCGTTCAGGGCGTCCGGGAAGACCGCGCCGGACGCGGCGCCCACGGCGGCGTACTGGGTGCGCAGCAGGCCGGTGGCCTTGAGGGACCACGGCATCAGCTCGGCGTCGACGAGCAGCCAGTCGGTGGCCAGCTCCTCCCAGAGCCCGGCGGCGGCGACCGCGTCCCGCACCCGGCCGAGGACCTCCTCGGTGAGCGCCGCGTCGTCCAGGAACGGGCGGCCGGTGCGGGTGTACAGCGAGCCCGTGGGGCCGTCCACACCGAACCGCTCGCGGGCCGCGTCCGCGTCCTTGCAGACCAGGGCGACCGCGCGCGAGCCCATGTGCTTCTCCTCGCACACGACGCGCGCCACGCCGTCCGCCGCGTACTGCGCGAACGCCTCGGCGGGGTGCTCCAGGTAGCCGTCCCGGCCGGACGTCGCCGTGGGCGCCATCGTCGGCGGCAGGTACGGCACCAGGCGCGGGTCGGCGGCGAAGCGGCTCATGACCTCCAGGGCCGCCGCCGCGTTCTCCTCGCGCACGGTGACGCGCCCGGCGTGCCGGGTCTCCACGACCCGGCGGCCGTGCACGTCGCCGAGGTCGAGGGGCCGGCCGTCGTGGCCGCCGGGCGCGTCGGTGCGCAGCGGCTTCGCCGGTTCGTACCAGACCTTCTCGGCCGGTACGTCGACGAGTTCGCGCTCCGGCCAGCGCAGCGCGGTGAGCTTGCCGCCGAAGACGGCGCCGGTGTCCAGGCAGATGGTGTTGTTCAGCCAGGTGGCCGTGGGCACGGGCGTGTGGCCGTACACGACAGCCGCCCTGCCGCGGTACTCCTCGGCCCACGGGTAGCGCACGGGAAGACCGAACTCGTCGGTCTCCCCGGTCGTGTCGCCGTACAGCGCGTGCGAGCGGACCCGGCCCGAGGTGCGGCCGTGGTACCTCTCCGGCAGCCCGGCGTGGCAGACGACCAGTTTGCCGCCGTCGAGGACGTAGTGGCTGACGAGGCCGTCGACGAACTCGCGCACCCGGGCGCGGAACTCCTCGCTCTCGCCCGCCAGTTGCTCGATGGTCTCGGCGAGGCCGTGCGTGTGCTGCACCTTGCGGCCCCTGAGGTGGCGGCCGAGCTTGTTCTCGTGGTTGCCGGGCACGCACAGGGCGGTGCCGCCGGCGACCATGGACATCACGCGGCGCAGCACGCCCGGGGTGTCGGGGCCGCGGTCGACGAGGTCGCCGACGAAGACGGCCGTCCGGCCCTCGGGGTGCGCCCCGTCGACGTACCCGAGCTTGCCGAGCAGCGCCTCCAGCTCGCGCGCGCAGCCGTGGACGTCGCCGATGATGTCGAAGGGGCCGGTGAGGTGGGTCAGGTCGTTGTAGCGCTTCTCGGTGACGACCGTGGCCGCCTCGACCTCCTCGACGCCCCTGAGGACGTGCACCTTGCGGAAGCCCTCGCGCTCCAGGTGGCGCAGGGAGCGCTTGAGCTCGCGTATGTGCCGTTGGACGACGCGGCGCGGCATGTCGGCCCGGTCGGTGCGGGCCGCGTTGCGCGCGGCGCACACCTCCTCGGGCACGTCGAGGACGATGGCGACGGGCAGCACGTCGTGCTTCCTGGCCAGCTCGACGAGTTGCCTGCGGCCGTCCTGCTGCACGCTGGTGGCGTCGACGACGGTGCGGCGGCCCGCCGCGAGCCGCTTGCCCGCGATGTAGTGCAGGACGTCGAAGGCGTCGCGGCTCGCGCTCTGGTCGTTCTCGTCGTCGGCGACCAGGCCGCGGCAGAAGTCCGAGGAGAGCACCTCGGTCGGCTTGAAGTGCCGGCGCGCGAAGGTCGACTTGCCCGACCCCGACGCGCCGATCAGGACGACGAGGGACAGGTCGGTGACGGGCAGGGCACGCGCCCTGGTCTCGGTCCCGGTCATGCGGCCTCCGCCCCCTCGTCACTCCCGCTGTCGCTGTCACTGCTGTTCGTGCTGTTCGTGCTGTTCGTGCTGTTCTTGCCGCTGCTGTCGTTCATGCCGTGGTCCGTGGGCGTGGCGGCCGTGCGCTGGGCGAACACGGCCATCTGCGTGGGCGGCCCCACCTCGGGGTCGTCGGGTCCCACGGGCGCGTACGTGACGTCGTAGCCGTACTGGGCGGCGACGCCGTCGGCCCAGTGGCGGAACTCGGCGCGCGTCCACTCGAAGCGGTGGTCGCTGTGGCGGGAGTGCCCGGCGGGCAGGGACTCCCAGCGGACGTTGTACTCGACGTTCGGCGTGGTCACGAGGACGGTACGGGGCCGCGCCGCGCCGAACACCGCGTACTCGAGGGCGGGCAGCCGCTCCGGGTCGACGTGCTCGACGACCTCGCTGAGCACCGCCGCGTCGTACCCCTTGAGGCGCTTGTCGGTGTACGCGAGGGAGCCCTGGAACAGCTCCACGCGCTCGGCCTGCCGCTCGCCCATGCGCTCCAGGCGCAGCCGCCGCGCGGCGACGGTGAGCGCGCGCATCGACACGTCGACGCCCACCACCTTGGTGAACCGGGTGTCCTTGAGCAGTTCCTGCACCAACTGGCCCTGGCCGCAGCCGAGGTCGAGCACCCGGGCGGCGTCGGCCGCGCGGAGCGCGGCGACGAGGGCCTCGCGCCGCAGCACGGCGAGCGGGGCGGTCCTCTCCTCGGCACCGGTCGCGGCGGCACCGGTACCGGCACCGGCGGCGTCGGTGGCGCCGCCATCGGTCTCGGCGGCGTCGGTCTCGGCCTCGGGCTCGTCCGCCACCGCGTTGTCGATCTCCTCGACGTCCGTGTCGTCGGCGTCGGCGAGCCGGACCAGTTCGAGGCGCTCCATGGCCTGGCGCGTGAGCGACCAGCGGCGCGAGAGGTAGCGGCTGGTGATCAGCTTCTGCTCCGGGTGCGCCGCGAGCCACCCGTCCCCGGCGCGCAGCAGCTTCTCGACCTCGTCGGCCGAGACCCAGTAGTGCTTGGCGTCGTCCAGGACCGGGAGCAGCACGTAGAGGTGGCGCAGCGCCTCGCTCAGCGTGAGGGTGCCCTCCGGCGCCTCCAGGACGAGGCGTACGTAGCGCGAGGCGCCCCAGTCGGGGAAGCGCTCGTCCAGCGGCACCGGCTCGGCGGCGACCGTCCAGCCCAGCGGCGCGAACAGCGCGCGCACCAGGTCCGGTCCACCGCGGGCGGGCAGCGCGGGCACCTCCACGCGCAGCGGCAGCGGCTCTCCGGCCCGCTCGGGCAGGGCCTTGCAGACGCCGCGCAGCGCGCTGGAGAACACGGCGCTGACGGCGACGGCGAGCAGCGAGGAGGCCGCGTAGGGGCGGTCGTTCACGTACTGCGCGAGCGCCGCGTCCGGGGCGCCGCCCTTGCTTCCCTTGCCGCCCTTGGCCCGCCGTACCAGCGCCAAGGGGTCCACCTCCAGGAGCAGCGCCGCCGTGCAGCGCTCGGCGGACGCCTCGGGGTAGAGGACGTGGGCGCGCCCGTAGGAGGTGGAGAACGCCTGCGCTTTGCCTGGATGCTTGTGCAGCAGGAAGCCGAGGTCGGTCGCGGGACGCTCCGGGGTGCCGGTCGTGCTGATCGTCAGGAACACGGTGGGTCTGCCTTGGTGTATGCCTCGAAAGCTGCGGATGGTTGACGGTTCGTACCGGGTGCGCGCGCGTCGTCCCGGTCCGCGGGAGGCGACCTCCGACGGCTGTCGCCTTTCGGCCTTCGGCTGCGGCTTTCGGCTGCGGCTTTCGGCTGTCGGCTGTCGACGGGCGTAGGCGGCGGTACGGACACGCTGCGGGGAGTGCGGCTCCAGGCCCTCCCTCACCCCTCGCCCGCACGCGTGTGCGCCGCCCGCAACCGGTGCGCCGGCGCGGGGCGCTCCCCCTGGCGTGCCCGCACAAACGTACATCGAAGCGGGCGAACGCACTCGGGCATTTCGGCTCCCTCGTTCGGCGTACGCGTCCGGCATCGCCTGTGTGTCGGCCGCCGACTACGCCGAAGGCCCGTTGCCCGTTGCCGCGCGCGGACGCTCGCGCCGGGCAGGGACACGTACGGGTAGAGGCCATCCCTCCGGTGCCCGGGCCCGACGGGTCCACCGAGCGGGAGCTCGCCTGCCTGGCGTCGGACCGGCAGCGCCACGCCGCCGTCAGGTGCTGAGCACGAAGCAACGGCCCTCCGGGGCCCACGTGCCGCATCGTCGCCTGCCAGGTCTCCCGGTCGTCCACGGTGGCGCGCACGTGTGGCGATGTGCGACGCGGCCGGCGGACCGCCGCGGGGCACGGTCCGCCGGTCCGCTCCGCTCAGGAGAGCTGGGACTGCACCCGCGCGGAGATCAGCTCCAGGTGGTCGAGGTCGTCCAGGTCCAGGCACTGGAGGTAGATCCGGCTCGCGCCGGTCTCGGCGTACCGGCCGATCTTGTCGACGACCTCGGCCGGGGAACCGGCCAGGCCGTTGGCCTTGAGCTCGTCCACCTGGCGGCCGATGGCCGCGGCGCGCCGGGCGACCTCCGCGTCGTCCTTGCCGACGCACGCCACCAGGGCGTTGGAGTACACCAGGTCACCGGCGCTCCGCCCGGCCTGCTCGGCGGCCTCGCGGACGCGCGTGAACTGGCGCTCGCTGTCCTCGACGGAGGCGAAGGGGATGTTGAACTCGTCGGCGTAGCGCGCGGCGAGGCGCGGGGTGCGCTTCGCGCCGTGGCCGCCGATGAGGACCGGCACCTTGGCCTGCGCGGGCTTGGGCAGCGCGGGCGAGTCCGTCAGGTGGTAGTACGTCCCGTCGTAGCTGAACCGCTCGCCGACGGGCGTGGCCCACAGGCCCGTCACGATCGCGAGCTGCTCCTCCAGGCGGCCGAACTTCTCCTTCGGGAACGGGATGCCGTACGCCTTGTGCTCCTCCTCGAACCAGCCCGCGCCCAGGCCCAGTTCGACCCGGCCGCCCGACATCTGGTCGACCTGCGCCACCTGGATGGCGAGGACGCCCGGCAGCCGGAAGGTGCCCGCCGTCATCAGCGTGCCGAGCCGGATCCGCCGGGTTTCGCGGGCGAGGCCGGCGAGGGTGATCCAGGCGTCCGTCGGCCCGGGCAGGCCGTCGGCCGAGCCCATGCTCAGGTAGTGGTCGGAGCGGAAGAAGGCGTCGAAGCCCAGGTCCTCGGTGGCCTTGGCGACGGCGAGGAGGGTGTCGTAGGTGGCCCCCTGCTGGGGCTCCGTGAAGATGCGCAGGTCCATGGCCCCATCCTGCACGCTCGAACGCCCGTCAACCTCACCGGTCCCGCCGGTCCCGCCGCGCACCGGTCGGGTGAAAATCCGTCAACCCGACGGCGGCGCGCGCCCGGCGCAGTGACTGCGCAGAGCCGAAGATCGTTGGCTCGGGCGGAGCCGGGCCGCCCGGCACCCGCGCCGGCGGCCGCCGCCGGCGCGTCCGCCGCACCAACTGCCTCGCCCGGCCGGAACGCTCACGTCCGGCGAGGCGCGGGCCGAGGAGGCCGTGATGTCCCAGGAAGCCGTGCCCGAGCAGGCGCACGACCCGCTCACGCCGGAGGAGTCCCTGCCCCGGCAGGAGCGCGTTCAGCCGCCGGCCGGGCCGCGGGGTGCGTCCAAGGGTCTGCTGCAACAGATGGAGGAGCTGATGGCCGCGCTGAACGCGGACCTGTCCCGCCTGGACGCCGACCTCCAGCGCCCGCCCACCGACGAACCCGGCCCCCACCCCCACTGACCCCGCCCCGCAGGCTCCCCCACACCTACCGGTAGTACGTGGCCGCTCGCGCAGTTTCGAAGCGCCCCCCAAGGGGCGCGGGGAACTGCGCGACCAGCCGACGACCACCCGCACCACGAGACGGCGAACAACCAACCACAAAAGGCCCCCCGGGAACCGCGCCCCGCGCAGAGGGCCCCGCACGGAGCGCCCCGCAAGGGGCGCGGGGAACTGCGCGACCAGCCAGCGATCACCCGCACCTCCCAGACGGCGCACGGCCAACCGCATGAGGGCCACCGGGGCGTGCCCCGGAAGCGCGGAGGCATGGGGGCACGGGGGCCGAGCCCCCGTCACCCGCCGAGGACGGTGCCGCCACACCTGTCACAGGCGCCCTCGCCAGCCCGCGCGGCCAGCTTGCGCAGCATCTCCACCACCCGGTCCCGGGACTCGTCGGCCGCGTCGATCGACTCCATGCACTGCCAGTACAGACCCTCGTCCTCGGCGCTCATCGCCACCGAGACGAGGGCGATCCCGGCCTCGGCGAGCAGGGCGCCCAGGCCGAGCAGCGTGTCGTGGGCGTCACCGATCCCCGTCAGGCCCGCCGCCCGTATGTCCTCCGCCTCCGAGCGCGGCGGGTCCAGGAGGCCGCAGCCCCGGCCGCTCAGCTCGCTGAGGCCGAGTGCCTCCCCTCGTAACTCCGGCGGACCCGCGACGGCGAGGCGATGACCTATCGCCTGGGCCAGAGCCTGGGACTGCCACACCTCCGCCACGATGACCGCGGGCTCCTGACTCCGCGCCAAGGCGCGTCTTGTCGCCTCGATGAGCCGCATCGCATCCATGCGCCGTCCCCATTCATCCCGCGCCCACCCGCGGCACGTGCACCCGAACTCCCTTGTTCACTACCCACAGTGAGCCCCTTCGGTGCGAAAAGCCAGAGGAAGCCTGAAATCTGTGGACAAAAATCTGAGTGTGGACAATGCATTCACTACGGAGAGTGACAAGAGGGTGGGTATGCCGGGGTTTCGGACCGCTCAACGCGCGGTGACAGCCGCGGACTTACGAGGCGGATGGGCTCCACGACCCCGCGCGGCGACCGGCGGCCGCGGACCCGGGGGCGTACGCGGGGCGTCCCCGGAACCACGCGCTCCGGGGCCCGGCGCACGCGCGCCGGGCCCGGCCCGGGCCCGCGACGGCGGCAGCGGCAGCGGCGGTGACGGTGACGGTGACGGTGATGACAACGGCGGGCGGAGCGGGGGACCCGCCCCTCACGGCGCGGGGAAGCGCTCCTCGTTCCGGTCGATCTTCGCCGCGAGCGCCGTGAGCGGGTCGATGCCGAGCACCTCGCAGAACTGGAGGAGGTACGCGAGCACGTCGGCGACCTCGTCCGCGACCCGGTGGGCCGATTCGGCGTCCTCCATGACGCGGGCCGACTCCTCCGGGGTCAGCCACTGGAAGATCTCCACGAGTTCGGAGGCCTCCACGCTGAGCGCGGCGGCGAGGTTCTTGGGCGTGTGGTAGGGCTCCCAGTTGCGCGCGGCGGCGAACTCGGCCAGCCTGCGCTGCAGTCCCGCGATGTCGTGATCGGTCACGGGCCCCAGTCAACTACACGCCGGCCTGCTGCACGCTGCCGCACCCCGTGCGGCCCAGGTCGACCACGGTGACGCCGTCGGCCGCCGCCGCCCAGCTCGCGTCGGCGACGGCGCCGATCAGGCGGATGTGGCCGCGCCCGCACGCCCGGGCCGCGAGGTCCGCGAGCGCCCGCTTCTGCCGCTGGTCCAGGCAGCGGTCGAAGCCGTCGGCGAGCACGGTCAGGCTCTGGTACGCCTCCGGGACCTCCGCCACCGGGTCCACCTCCAGGACGCGGGGGCCGGTGAGCAGCACCAGGGCGAGCGCCAGGTAGCGCAGTTCGCCGTCGCCGAGGCGGCCCACGCAGGTCCGCACCCCGTCCCCGCGGTCGAGCACGGCCCGCAGCGCGCCCCGCGCCGTCGGCTCGGCGAGCACGTCGGCGACCGGCCCGGCGCAGCCGGCGCGCAGCGCGGCGACGAGCTGGGCGTGGCGGTGGCCGCACTCGGAGCGGGTGCGCCACAGCACCTGGGCGAGGTTGTCGCAGCCGCTCAGCAGCCGGCTCCCGGCGACGGGCCCGGCGGGCACGGGCTCGCGCATCCGGCCGGGGCGCGGGTCGCAGGAGAACACCGAGCGCAGCGCGACGACGACCTGTTCGGCGGCGGCGAGCACGAGCCGCTGCCCGTCGGTCTTGCCCGCGACGCGCAGCGGAAGCAGCGCGGTGCCGAGCCGGTCGTCGGGCAGCGGCGCCCGGGTGACCGGCGCGGCGCCGGCCGTGTGCCAGGAGGCCTGGACGGCGCGGCGCCCGGGGTCGCGCAGCGCGGTCTCCAGGAGGGTGAGACCGTCGCGGGTCAACCGCTCCCCCGCGATGCGCAGCTCCGGCTCGGCCTGGACGGCGACGTCGAGGCGGACGGGGCCCGCGGGGCCGTCGACGGTGCAGCCGATGCGGAAGCCGCGGCGGGCCTGGCCGTCGGCGCGGGCGCGCTCGGGCACGCAGCGCGCGGGCTGCGGGAACGCGTCGGCGAGCTCCGCGCCCGCGCCGAGCAGCGCGAGGGCCTCGTACGCGCGCAGTGCACTCGTCTTGCCGCTGCCGCTCGGCCCCGCGAACAGGGTGAGCGGGCCGAGCGGGAACACGGCGGCCCGGTGCCCGGCGAAGGCGGAGAGCCGCAGCTCGGTGACGCGCGGCTTGTCCCGGTCTGTCGGATCCTGCGCGAACGTCCGGCGGGAGTGCACAGTCATGCACGGGAAGTTAAGCCGCGGTGGCGCAGGCGAACCGTTTTGCCCCGCCGCCCTTCGCCCGATCGGGCGATCACCGTACAATATGCCTCGTGAGCTGGGCAGTTGGGCTAGCCGCACCGACAGCGTCCCAGGACGCCCGGACCGCACCCGGACCCCGTCCGCACCGGACCCATCCGGACCGGACCCGTCCGGCCAGGACCCACCCGGCCGGGACACCGCTCAGACGGTGGCCGCCTCCACCAGTCCCTGCACCTCGGTGTCGGGCGGCGACAGCAGGAAGACGTTCTTCTCGACGCGGTGCATGCCGCAGCCCAGGCCGAAGACGACGCCGCTGCTGAAGTCCAGCACCCGCTTGGCGGTCTCGGTCTCGGCGCCGCTGAGGTCGAGGAGCACGGGGATCTGCGCCATCAGGTTCTCGGCGACCTCGCGGGCGTCGGAGAAGACGTTGACGCGCGTGACGACGAAGCGCCGCCGGGTCTCGGTCTCGGCGTCGGGCAGCGAGCGGTGGCCCGGCCACGACGGCCATTCGTTGCGACCGCGCAGCGGCACGACCTGCGCGAGCCCTTCCCACTGTTCGTCGGTGGCTTCGTTGCTGGTCACAGAGCAACCCCGTCCTGGCTCGTCCTCAACGTCTGTACCAGGCAATTCTTACGTCACCTCACCCGGTTGGCCCAATTGCGACACGAGGGTGACGACGCGCGCGAAGGCGCTGCCGCCCCCGCGTCCCACCCCGCGCCACGCCTCTCACGACTCCGCTCCCCTCCCCGCGTGCGGGAACCCTTCCGCCCCCGCCCGGGAGCCGTCCCCATCCTCGTGCCCGGCACCGCGCGCGGGAACTCCTCCCTCCCGGCGTCCGACCACCTGCCCGGCGCCGGTTGCCCGTTACCCGCGCCGTCGTCCGAACCCCGGGAGCACTGATGCCGAGTCCGCCACGCCCGCCACGCCCGTCGCGTCCGTCACGCCCGTCGCGTCCGTCGCGTCCGTCGCGTCCGTCCGGCGAGCGGTCCCCGTACGCCGAGCAGTCCCAGGCCCGCGGTGAGGCGTCCGCGGCGCGCGGGTGGCGGCCTCCGCCCGCGCTGCTCGGCTTCCTCGTCCTGCTCGCCGTCGTCTTCGCCGTCTCGTACGAAGTCGGGGACGCGGCGGGGCCGGTGGCGCCCGGCATGCGGTCCTCGGCGCCGGACGGAGACGGGACCGGCGACGGGGACGGCTCCGGCAACGGTCGCGGTTCCGGCGGCGGTCACGGGGGCCACGGCTGATGGGCGCCGGGGCTGCCGCGCCGCCCGGGGTGACGACCACCGACCTGGTCGTGGGCGGCATGACCTGCGCGGCGTGCGTGGGCCGCGTCGAGAAGCGGCTCGGCAGGCTGCCCGGGGTGAGCGCGGCGGTGAACCTCGCCACCGGGCGCGCCCGGGTGACGCACCCCGTGGACACCACCGCCGACGAGCTGGTCGCGGCCGTCGTACAGGCCGGGTACACCGCGGAACTGCCCGCTCCGGCCGAGCCCGTACGGGACGCGGTGACCGGTCCCGTACGGGACGCGGCGGCCGGGCACGAGCCGGACGCGGCGGAGGCCGACGGCGCGCGGGCCGAGCGCACGCGGCTCCTGGTCACGGCGCTGCTCTCGCTGCCGGTGCTGGTCCTGTCGATGGTGCCCGGCTGGCAGTTCCGCAACTGGCAGTGGCTGTGCTTCGCGCTCGCGGCACCGGTGGCGGCGTGGGGCGCGTGGCCCTTCCACCGGCGGGCGCTGCGCGGCCTGCGCCACGGGGCGGCGACCATGGACACGCTGGTGTCGCTGGGCGTCGCGGCCTCCTTCTCCTGGTCGGCGTACGCGCTGTTCCTCGGCGGCGCGGGCGAGCCGGGCATGCGGATGCCGTTCGAGGTGCTGCCGTCCGCCGGGGGCGGGGCCGCGCACGTGTACCTGGAGGCGGCGGTCGGCGTACCGCTGTCGGTGCTCGTCGGGCGGTTCCTGGAGGCGCGGGCGCGCGGCGCCACCGGTGCGGCGGTGCGGTCCCTGGCCGCGCTCGCCGCCAAGGACGTGGCAGTGCGCGGCCCGGACGGCACGGAGCGGCGGGTGCCCGTCGAGGAGCTGCGGGTGGGCCAGGAGTTCACCGTGCGGCCCGGCGAACGCGTCGCCACGGACGGCGTGGTGGTGTCGGGCGCGTCGGCGCTCGACGTGTCCCTGGTCACCGGGGAGAGCGAGCCGGTGGCGGCCGGTGCCGGGCAGGCCGTCGTCGGCGGCTCGGTGAACGCGAGCGGGCTGCTCGTCGTCCGGGCCACGGCGGTGGGCGCGGGGACCCGACTGGCGCGCATCACGCGGATGGTGACGGAGGCCCAGACCGGCAAGGCACGGGCCCAGCGGCTCGCGGACGCGGCGGCGGGCGTGTTCGTGCCGGTGGTCCTGACGCTGGCGGTCACCGTGCTCGGGTTCTGGCTGGGCGCCGGGGCCGAGCCGGAGGCCGCCGTCACCGCGGCCGTGGCCACGCTCGTCGTCGCCTGCCCCTGCGCGCTCGGCCTGGCCACCCCCACCGCGCTGCTCGCCGCCACCGGGCGCGGCGCACGGCTCGGCGTGCTGGTCAGCGGGCCACGGGCGCTGGAGACGCTGCGCCGCGTCGACACCGTGGTCCTGGGCAAGACCGGCACGCTCACCACCGGGGCCATGGCCGTCGCCCGGGTCACCGCTGTGGGCGGCGGCCTCGGCCCGGAGGCCGTGGTGCGGCTCGCGGGGGCGGTGGAGCAGGGCTCGGAGCACCCCCTGGGGCGCGCCGTGGTGGCGTACGCCCGACAGCGCCTGCCCGAGCGGCGGTTGCCGCCGGTGAGCGACTTCCGGGCGGTGACGGGACGGGGCGTCGAGGGAGTCGTGGAGGGCCGCCGGGTGGAGGTGTGCGGGCCCGGTGACGCGCTGCCCGGGGAGCTGGCGGCGGCCCTCGCCGAGGCGGAGGCGGAGGCGCGCACCGCCGTGGTCGTCCGGGTGGACGGCGCCGACGAGGCGGTCCTCGCGGTCGGCGACGTGCTGCGGCCCGGCAGCTACCGCGCCGTGGACCGGCTGCGGCGCCTGGGGGTGCGGCCGGTGCTCGCCACCGGGGACCGCGCGGCGACCGCGCACGCGGTGGCCGCCGAGCTGGGCATCACCGAGGTGCATGCGGGCTGCACGCCCCGGGGGAAGGCCGAACTGGTGGACCGGCTGCGGGCGGAGGGCCGCCGGGTCGCGGTGCTCGGCGACGGCGTGAACGACGCGGCCGCCCTCGCCCGCGCCGACCTGGGCATCGCCCTGGGCTGCGGCACCGACGCGGCCATCGGCGCGGCCGACGTGACCCTGGTGGGCGACGACATCGGCGCGGCCGCGGTGGCCGTCCGCCTGGCCCGGCGCACCCTGGCCACGATCCGCGCCAACCTCGTCTGGGCCTTCGGTTACAACGCGCTCGCCGTGCCGCTGGCCGCCGTCGGCCGCCTCGGCCCGATGACGGCGGCCGTCGCCATGTCCGCGAGCTCGCTGCTCGTGGTCGCGAACAGCCTGCGCCTGCGGACGTGGGAGCCGGTGCCCCGCGCCGCCCGGGCGCGGCGCGGAGGGGGCGGGCGATGAGGAGTTCCCGGTACGCGCGGCTGCGCGGCGTTCTGCCGGCCGTACTCGCCCCGGTCCTGGCCTGCGCCGTCAGCCTGTGCGGGCTCAGCGCCTGGGTGGCGACCGGCGCCGCGGGCGGGCCCGCGCGGATCGCGGTCACGGACGGGCGGGTGTTCCTGCCGTACGGCGGCGTCGCGGAGACCGCCGCGTTCTTCCGGATCGCCAACGCGGGCGACTCCGCCGACGTCCTGCTGTCCGTCCGCTCCCCCGAGGCCGACGACGTGATGCTCAGCCGGACCGTGGAGCACAAGGGCGCGAACGTCGAGTCGATGCGGATGGTGGACTCCGCGCCGGTCCCCGCGGGCAGGCGGATCACCATGGAGCCCGACGGCCTCGACGTGATGCTGCGCCCCCGGCGGCCGCTGTGCCTCGGTGACACGATGCCGTTCGTCCTGCGGTTCCGGCACAGCGGGGAGGTGCGGGTGACGGCGGCGGTGGTACGCCCGGGGAGCTGAACCTCCGCGCGTGCGGTCGTACGTCATCTGCGCGTGAGGCCCGTACGGGGTGCTGGAGCCCCGTACGGGGTGGTGGAGGCCGGTGCAGGCCGGTGCAGGCCGGTGCAGGCCGGTGCAGGCCGGTGCAGGCCGGTGCAGGCCGGTGCAGGCCGGTCAGGAGTCGGGCGTGCGGCCGCGTTGGTTCCCGGGCCCGCGCGTGACCCGCGCCACACGGCGGCCCGGGGGTGGACCGGCGGCCGAACAGGGCGGACCCCTCCGTCGGCGGCGGCGGGCGGATGCAAAGATGAGGCCGCCATGACTGGGGGCCGAAGCTGTCGCGCGGTACGGGCTGCGGTGTTCGCGGCCGCCTGCGTGCTGCTCGCGGCCACCGGCCACGCCCTGATGTCGGCGGCCCCGCTGCCCTGGTGGGCGCTGCCGTCCGCGGGCGCGGTGACGTTCGCGGGGGCCTGGTTCCTCGCCGGGCGCGAGCGCGGCGTCCTGGTGGTCACCTCCGCGTCCGTGGTGGTGCAGGGCGCCCTGCACGCGTGGTTCTCGTTCGCGCAGGCCGCGGCCCGGCCCCCGGCGGCGGGCGGCACCTCTCTCGCCCGGCAGTGGGCACGCCATCTGCTCTGCGGGGCGGGCGGCGTGGCGGACATGTCCGAGGCGGACGCGCTCCGCGTCGTGACCGACGCCGGGCTCGCCGGCCGCCCGCACGGGGCCGCCGGGCACGCCGGGCCCCCGCTGGGCCTGCGCGATGCGGCGCCCTCGGGCCACGGCGGGCACGTCACTACGGCGCACCTGGCCTCCGGCGGGGGCCACGGCGGCGCCGTCGACGGCGTCGCGGGCGGCCTCCCCGACGGCGCCCCGGCCGGCGCGATGTCCGGGGCTGTCGATGCTGTCGACGCCGTGACCGGCGCGGCACACGGGACGCAGGGCCTGCACGGCGGCACGCACGGCGGGCACGTCATGGGCGGCCTGCACGACCTGCACGGCACTTCCGGCGGGGACCTCATGGGCGACCTGCACGCCGGGCACGACATGGGGGGCATGTCGCCGCTCGGCATGCTCGCCGCGCACCTGCTGGCCGCGCTGCTGTGCGGCCTGTGGCTCGCGTACGGCGAACGCGCCGCCTTCCGTATGGGCCGCGCCGTGGCGGGCTGGCTCGCCGCGCCGCTGCGTCTCGTCCTGCCCCTGTCCCTGCCCCTGCCCCCGCACCGGCCGCGCCTGCGCCCGCGCCGCGACCACGGCGCGCGGCGGCTGCGGCGGCTGCTCCTCGTCCACGCCCTCACCAGACGGGGCCCGCCGCCCGGGCTCGCTGTCGGCTGACAGGACCGCCAACGGTTCCCTCGCCGGGACCCCCCGACGGAGGCACCGGCGGAACCGCCAACAGGTGTGCCGACAAGTCCGCTGCCAGGGCTTGCCACCACCAACGGCCCTCACCGCACCACCGTCGCGATGACTGACGTGCTCACTGTCGGCTGACAGCCGGTTTCCCGGCCCGCCACGACGACGCCCGGCGGCGCGCCCCGCGCCGCCCGCCCGGCCCGGCGCACCCCGCGCCGCGCCGCTCCTCGTCGTACGCGCGACCGGGCAGCGGCCCGTGCCGCCCCGCCAGGGGCCCGCAGGGCCGTACGTCACCCGTCACCGGCGGCGTCCGCGCGCACCGTGCGCTCCGGGCGCGGCCGGAACCGAACTCCGGCTTCCGCGAAGGACATCAGGCGATGACCCCTGCTCCGACGACTCCACCTGCCCGAAAACTCCCGCACGGCCACCACCCCCGCCGACCGGCGGACCCGGACGGCGCGCGGCCCGCACCGGACCCGGGCGCGTCCCGGACGCCCACACGCGCGGACACCCGCACCACCCGGGCCACCCCCGCTGCCCCCACCACCTCCGTCGCCCCCGTCACCCGAAGCACCCGAAGCACCCGGAGCACCCGGCGTACCGACACCGCCGACGAACCCGTCACACGGCTCGCGCTCGCCGCGCGCGACGGGGACCCCGAGGCCGTCGACCGGTTCGTACGGGCGCTGCACCGCGACGTACTGCGCTACGTCGCGCACCTGAGCGCCGACCCGCAGGCCGCCGACGACCTGGCCCAGGACACGTTCCTGCGGGCGCTCGGCAGCCTGCACCGGTTCGAGGGGCGGTCGTCGGCGCGGACCTGGCTGCTGTCCATCGCGCGCCGCACGGTCGTGGACAGCCTGCGCCACGCCGCGGCCCGGCCGCGGCTCTCGGACCGCGACGACTGGCAGACCGCCGCGGAGCAGGCGCAGCCGCGCGGCCTGCCCGGGTTCGAGGACGGCATCGCGCTGGCCGATCTCCTCGCCGCGATCCCGGCGGAGCGACGCCAGGCGTTCGTCCTCACACAGGTCCTGCGACAGCCGTACGCGGAGGCGGCCGCGGCCATCGGCTGCCCCGTCGGCACGGTCCGCTCCCGCGTGGCACGCGCGCGGGCCACGCTGATCGAGGCCCTGGCGGCGGCGTAGGCGCGTACGCCCGGGGGTGGCGCCGGAGTGCGCCGCCCCCGGGCGCCCCCGGGGACGCCCTGTCGCGCGCGGCGGGCGCCCTGCCCGTGCGGACGGCCCCCCCGCTAGGCTTCGCCGGGATCATGGAGTACGACATTCCGCGGGAGGCGGCACCGATGCGGGGGCACCCGCCGGACAGAGTGGGCGGGCCGGACGGGCCGCACGAGCCGCACGAGCCGCACGTCCAGGGCGGCGGCGACGAGAGGGACACCGGCCCGGCCCCCGCCCCCACGCCCGTCCCCGTGGCCGTATGGACCGCGATGCGGCACACGCCGCCGCACCGGTTCCTGTTCTCCTCGTGGCCGCCGCGCTGCTGGGCGTACCTGTGCGGCGGCGTCCCGCTCGGTTTCGCGGTGCTCCTGGCGCTGTCGGCGCTCCTCGTCGGCGGGCTCGTGCTGTCCGTCGTCGGCGTCGGCCTCGCCCTGCTGACGGGGGCCGCGCTCGCCGGGCTCCCGCTCGGGCGCCTGGAGCGGCGCCGCCTGCGGCTCGTCGAGCCGGAGCCGCTGCCGGACCCGCACCAACCCGTGCCGGACGCCGGGCTCCGGGCCTGGCTGCGGACCCGGTGCGGGGAGCGGGCGACGTGGCGGGAGCTCGGCTACGCGTGGCTGCTCGCGCTGGTGTTCCCCGCGGTGGGGCTCGGCGTGGCGCTGCTCCTGCTCTTCGCGGGCCTGCTCACCGTGTCGCCCGTCCTGGTCTGGGCACTCGCCCCGGACACGGTGATGATCATCCCTGGGGAGGCGGTCCCCCACCCCCTCGCGGCCCTGCCGTTCACCGCCGTGGGCGTCCTGGTACTCGCCCTGACCGCCTACGCGGCCGGCCTGCTGACCGGCGTACAAGTGCGGACGGCGCACTTCCTGCTGGCGCCCCGCGACGAGCCGCTCACCCGGCACGTCCGCGAGCTCACCCGCTCCCGCGCCCGCCTGGCCGACGCCTTCGAGGCCGAGCGGCGCCGCATCGAACGCGACCTGCACGACGGGGCGCAGCAGCAGTTGGTCGCGCTCACCATGACCCTGGGCTTCGCCGAGATGGAGCTCGGCGACGGCAACCCCGCGGTGGCGCAGCTCCTCGCCCGCGGCCGCGGCGAGGCGCGGCGCGCGCTGGAGCAGCTGCGCGACCTGGTCCGCGGCATCCATCCGCAGGTCCTCACCGACCACGGCCTGGCGGCCGCCGTCACGGAGGTCGCGCTGCGCCACCCCGTGCCCGTCGCCGTCGACATCGACCTGCCGCACCGGCTGCCGGACGCCGTGGAGACCACCGCGTACTTCACGGTGACCGAGGCCCTGGCCAACTCAGCGAAGCACAGCGGTGCCGCCCGGGTGACGGTGACCGGCAGGCTCCAAAACGGACGCCTTACGCTGAGGATCACCGACGACGGCCGCGGCGGCGCCGACCCGGCGCGCGGTACCGGTCTGACCGGCCTGGCCGACCGCCTGGCGATCCTGAGCGGACGGCTGACGGTCGCGAGCCCCGTCGGCGGCCCGACCGAACTGACAGTGGAGGTCCCGTGCTCCGCGTAGTCCTCGCCGAGGACGCCGTACTGCTGCGCGCCGGGCTCGCGGAGCTCCTCGCGCGCGGCGGCCACGAGGTGGTCGCGGCGGTGGGCGACGCCCCCGCCCTGAAGCGTGCCGTGGAGTCCGAGGCGCCGGACATCGTGGTCACCGACGTCCGCATGCCGCCCGGCTTCCGCGACGAGGGACTCAAGGCGGCTCTCGAACTCCGCGCGCGGCACCGGGACTTGCCGGTCCTGGTCCTCTCCCAGTACGTCGCCACGGCGTACGCGACCCAGCTGCTTTCCGGCGGCGGCACGAGCCTGACCGGCCTCGGCTACCTCCTCAAGGACCGGGTGGGCGAGGTGGCGGACTTCCTCGACGCCCTGCGCCGGGTGGCCGCCGGCGAGACGGTCGTCGACCCCGAGGTCGTCCGCGTCCTCCTGGCCCGCCGCACCCGGCCCCTGGCCCGCCTCACGCCCCGCGAGCACGAGGTCCTGGCCCTGATGGCTCAAGGCCTCACCAACCAGGCCGTCGCCCACCGCCTCGCGGTCACCGAGGCCTCGGTGGTCAAGCACGCGAGCAACATCTTCGCCAAGCTCGACCTGGACCCCGCCGAGGGCAACCGCAGGGTCCTGGCGGTCCTGGCCCACCTCCGCGACAGCGCCACGGAGGAACCGCCGCCGCCCGCGCCCTGACCCCGCAAGGCCTGCCCGCTCCTCAATGCGGGGGGCGACGCGCCACGGCAGCAGATCCAGCCACGCCCCGAGCGCGCCCCCGGGACGCCCCACACCACGCCCAACTGCGGGAACCCACAGCCCCGCAGCACGGCCGCGGGCGCCCGTTCCGGCCATCCAGAGGTGGATGATTGATCGCTTCACCGCTCAACGGCTAGCGTCCTCGTGGGCACGCGGTCCGAGGACATGTCTACTCCGCGCGGGCCTTCCGCGTCGTGAAGTGTCTGGGTACCGGGGGGGTACTCGATGGTTCTCATGCTGTACCGCCCGACCGGCCCGGCACCAGCCGCGCCCGCCGTCCCGAAGCCCGGCACCCGCTCCGGCTCCTGTGCCCGCACCGCACTCCGCGCCAGGACGGAAGCGACCTCGATCAGCACGGCCTCGCCCCCGGCGACGCCTGCGCCATGTCGAGGCAGGCGGGCACCCGGGACACCTCGTACGACCTGTAGGGCGTGCACGACCCACACGGCGCGCGACCCACGCCTCTCCTCCGTTCCGTACGGCTCGTCGTAGCGCGACGACGTACACGTCCGACGGCCCGGACGGGACCACCGAACGCCCACCGGGCCGCTTCTGACCACACCCGCACCACACCGCACCTCACCTCACCCCACTCCATCTCGCCGCGCGTGCGCGGAACCACAGTGCAGAGAGGGCGACATGACTTCACCGACCACAGTCATACGGTCAGCCGGGAACCTGGTGGCCGAGCTCTTCACCATCATCGACGCGGCACGCTGGGACGACCTCGGCCTCGTCTTCGCCGAGGACTGCGTCTACGACCGCCCGGGCTACGACCCGCTACGGGGCCTGGCGGAGATCGAGCACTTCTACCGGGTCGAGCGCGTGATCGCCACCGGCCGCCACCAAGTACGCCATGTGGTGAGCGACTTGGAGACGGCCGCGTGCTGGGGCCGGTTCACCGGCACGAGCCGCACCGGCGCTCCGCTCGACGAACAGTTCTCGGACACGTACACCGTCCGCGAGGGCAGAATCATCAGCCGCCGCACCTACTTCTACCGCCCGGCGATCTGACACCACCGACTCCCCCGCCGCAGACCTGAGAGCCGCCCCTGCCACCGGACACTCCGGCAGCGGGGGCGGCTCCGTCATGCCCGTACGAGAACGGCAGCTCAGCACACCCCAGAACAGAATCCCGAACCCCTCAACCCCATAACCGGACAACTGAACAAGCACTGGAGTACTGCTGGCACGCCTTTTCACGTCCGCGCGCCCCTGGGCACAACGGTGCTGGACGCGTGTCGCTCCGCGCGCCCGGGTAGCACTGAGGCAACCAGTCGGCTGGACCGGTCCGGAACATCGCAGAGCCCCGCGCCAAGACGGGGCATGGACCGAGCGCGGCGCGCCGACACAAGTTTTCCGCCCTTGCGCGGCGGATCGAGGCCAAGAGCCACCGCATCGACGCACGGCATGGGCGCCATGGCCGCCATCGCGACAAGCGCAGCCCCTCCCACTCACCGACGCATTGACACATCGGCGCATTGACGCATCGGCGCATTGACACACCTAAGTTCTGCGACAGAAGGAGGTCTGAAAACCGTGGGCGACTCTCCAGCGGCAGGAACCGCCACCGATGACCAAGGCAGTGAACACGCGGTAGGGAAGACGTACAAACCCACGAGGTTCATGCGCCACCCGCTGACCCGGAAGAACCAGAGGGAACTCAAGATCCTCACCGGCGAGCCCCCTTCCATCCTGAGAAAGTGGAAAGAGTGGGAAGAGATGAGCCGGATGGAGAAGAAGCCGCAGGAATGGAGCACAGTAGAGGCGAAATGGAACAGGGTGAAGGGAAAGGCGAAAAAGAAGGCAGAGGGCGATCCGGACCGATGGATCGCCCCTGTCGGTTTCTCCATCAACAAGGTGACCTACGGCACCTTTCCCGCAGGCGACTCGGCGCACGAGCGCGGGTGGACCACCTATATGAACATGGGTGTCCCGCTCATCGAGGAGCGGAGCGACATCCAGCAGCCCCCTCCGGACGTGATCTACGAGAACACGTTCGTCAACCGGACCGACCCGCGTCCGGTCACGTGGACCGCCGGCTTCGAGTTCTCGGTCTCGAACACGATCAGTTGGTCGCTCCAGGGGCAGGTGCAGCTCACGTTCGGGGCGAAGTCCACCGCGTCGCTGCAGCAGCAACTGCAACAGAGCATGGCGATGAACGAGTCCAAGAAGACCACCCTGAAGAACAGCAAGGACAACCAGGGCGTCGACATGGAGACCCAGTCGCAAGCGACCAGCACGACCACGGCCTCGGCCACCGCCACGGGCACCGGAGAGTTGTCGACCCAGTTGATGCTGGGGATCAGCGCCTCCGTCAGCGGCTCGTTCACGACCCAGTTCAAGGGCTCGTTCTCGCTCAGCGGGACGGTGGGCAGCCGGGCGGTCGTCAGGGCCACGCAACGGCGCAAGGTGAGCAAGTTCGACTACGAACTCCCCATCACCTTCGGCGGACTCGTCGCCCTCCACTACGAGGAGCCGGTGGAGTTCGACAGCATCGTCGGCATCGCGGGGGCGGAGAACGCCGAAACGCGCAAGCGGGCACAGACACACGACCCGCACGGAAACACGAAACCCGAGAAGTACTACCAAGTCGTCGCCCGAGCGGTGGACATCCTCGAACTGATCAAGGACGGCAAACAGTACTTCACCCAGAAAGGAGAAGCGGAGATCGTGTCCGTCCTGGCCGGAGAAGCCGAGGTCTTCGAGCTCGAGAAGCTCGAACTCCATGACGGCGTCACCGGCAAGGAGGCCCCGTTCTACAAGAGCTGACCAGACGCCGGCACAAGGAAAGAGGAGAAGCCCATGCCCGACGACAACAGTCCCGGCGGCAGCAACAGCGACAACCGAGGCGATGCGACCACCGTGCCCGGCTTCGGCAACGCCTTCAACGGCGGAAAGGACCGTGCAGGCGACGCCGAAAAATCAACCGAGGACATCAGAGAAGACACCCCAGGTGCCGGGAGCGGCGACTGGGACGAAGACGAGGAGAGCGTATCGGGAGACGTCTCGGCGTATGTGCACAAACTGGAGAGCGGCCGCGACGCGTGGCATCCGCGCCAGACGGCACATGGGGCGCTGGACGTGATGCAAGGGTTCCTGGGCTCGCACTTCAAGAACTTCCAGACGGCCGCCGACAACCAGCGCAAAGCCAGCGAGAACCCCGGGACGACCTCGGACATGGCAGCATCAACGATGAAATCCGCAACCGCGGACGACAGTTACAAGCAAGCATCACACATCAAGGACGAAGACCAGCCGGGCATCAGCGAAGAAGTCCGAAGGAAACTGAAAGGGACGCACGACCGGACCGGAGGCGCCGTCCTGGTCGCCACCGGAATGTCAGGGCACGCGGTGGACGTCGCGGTGGACCCGGCGCACGACAAGGCGTACGTCGTCATGGACAGCGGCACGCTGTACGGGGTGGACCTCAGCACCCACACCAAGCGCCAGTTCATGACGAGCGGCGGCCCCGACGGCAAGCTGGGCACGCCCGGCGGTGTGGCGCTGGACGGGGACGGCAAGGCCTACATCACCGACAGCGCGGGCGGCCGCCTGCTCCGGGTGGACCTGTCCAACGGCCACACCGAGAAGGTCGCCGCGATCACCCAGGCCTGCGGCGTCAGGCTGGACGAGACGGGCACGAAGGCGTACGTCACCACCCTGAACGGAAAGCTGTACCAGGTCGACCTGCGGACGACGAAGACCGAACCGAAGAAGCTCGCCGACGACCTGGGCACGTCCACCACCGCGGTAGCCCTGGACGGCACGGGCAAGGCGTACACCGGCAACAGGGACCAGACAGGAAGCATGCGGGAGGTCGACCTCCAGGCCGACCCGCCCGACAACACGCGCCGGGTGGCCCCCTCGTCCGGCTTCCGCAGCGGCGGCATCGCCGTGGACGGCACGGGCACGATCTACGCCGGAGACCACTGGGTCGACACCCTGTACACCATCGACCTCACCACCGGCAGGGAACGCGTGGCGGTCAAGACCGTCAGCGGCGCCTTCTCCCCCCTCGGCATCACCCTGGACAGCGCCGACGCCGCGCTCTACGTCAGCACCTGGGAGGGCCAGCTCTGGCGCTTCTCCCTGCAGGTCCTCCGGAGCCCAGAGCTGCTCGAGATCACGACGCGGGCATAAGCCGCCACCCCGGGCGAACGGTGCCACACTGGGAACGTGGCACAGCCGGACCCGCACCTCACGTACCAGCTGGAGCAGGTCATCATGAACCTGCTGGAACGACGCGCGCCCACCGCGTCGATCTGCCCGTCGGAGGCCGCGCGCGAGGCCTACGAAGGCGACGACGAAGGCTGGCGAGCCTTGATGGAACCAACCCGCCAGGCAGCCTGGCACCTGGCAGCAGCCGGCAAGGTCGAAGTAACCCAGTCCGGCCACCCCGTCACCGAACCGGAAACCCGAGGCCCCATCCGCATCCGCCGCGCGAACCCTTCGTAGGGGCCCTGCTGACGCGGCGACGGTCACTGCGCCGGCGCGGCGCTGCGATGTTCCTGCGGGCTGATGCCGTACACCCGCTTGAACGCCGAGCTCAGGGCGAACCCGCTGCCGTAACCGACCTGCCGGGCGACGGCGTTCAGCGTGGAGTCGGACTGGCGCAGCAGGTCGGCGGCCAGGGCGAGGCGCCACTCGGTCAGGTAGGTCATCGGCGGCGTGCCGACGGCGTTGCGGAAGCACTCCGCCAGCGTCGCGCGGGACACGCCGACCTGCGCGGCGACCCGGTCCAGCGTCCAGTGCTGGGCCGGGTCCTCGTGGAACAGGCGCAGCGCCTCGCCGGCCACGGGGTGCGCGTGGGCCCGGTACCAGGCCGGGGCCTCGGTCCCGGGCCGGTCGAACCACACCCGCAGCACCGCGATGAGCAGCAGGTCGAGCAGCCGGTCGAGCACGACGCCCTGGGCCGGGCCCTGCTTGGTGACCTCGCGGGCAAGGACCGGGATCAGCGTCGAGTCCCACGAGTCGTCGGACACGACCAGCAGCGGCGGCAGCACGTCGAGCAGGCGCTGGCCGACGGCGCCGACCTCCTCGTACACGCCCAGCAGGATCTGCACCGGACCGTCGGGATTGCTGCCCCAGGTGCGCACCCCCAGCGACATCCGCTCCCGCAGCTCGACGCCGCCGGGCGTCACGCACTGCTGGCCGGGGTGCACGATGACCTGCGGCTCGGTCGCCGGGTCGTCGCTCATCACATAGGGGTCCGGTCCGCGGACGATGGCGACGTCGCCGGGGCCCAGCCGCACCGGCTCGCCGTGGTCGGGCTCGATGCGCGCCTCGCCGCTGAGCATCACGGCCAGGCACAGCGGCGACCGGTCCTGGACCCGGATCGACCAGGGGGGCTCCATCACGATGCGCAGGAGGAAGGCACCGCTGGCCCGCGGCCCCTCCAGCAGCGCTGAGAGTGCGTCCACCCACCCAGAGTAGGCGCACCGGCAGACGACCGGACATGCGTTCCGGCATCTCGGCCATGGAACATCCAGATCGAGGCGCACAGACTGCTGGTATGACAACGAACAAGCACACGACGTTAGTTCTCGGCGGAACCGGCCGCGTCGGCCGCCGGGTGACCAAGAGGCTGACCGAGCGGGGCGTGAACGTGCGGGTCGGCTCCCGCACCGGCGAGCCCCCGTTCGACTGGGAGGACCCCACGACGTGGTCCCGCGCCGTTGCCGGCGTCAAGTCGGCCTACCTGATGTACTACCCCGAGGTCGAGTGGCCTGGCGCCGGCGACGCCATCGGCACCGTGGCCCGCCTCGCGGTCGACGCGGGCGTGGAGCGCCTGGTCCTGCTGTCGGCCCGCAACCAGGACGAGGCCATCCGGTGCGAGCAGGCCGTGACGGGCCTCCCGGTCGAATGGACCATCGTCGCCCCGGCCTCGTTCAACCAGAACTTCGACGAAGGCGTGTTCCTCGAACCGCTGCGCCAGGGCGTCCTCGCCCTGCCCGCGGGCGACAACGCCGACCCGTTCGTGGACGCCGACGACATCGCCGACGTCGTGGTGGCGGCCCTCACCGAGAACCATCACGTGGGCGAGCACTACGAGTTGACGGGCCCCCGGCTGTGGACCTTCGCCGAGGGCGTCGCCGAGATCGCCCGGGCCACCGGCCGCGAACTCCGCTACCAGCCCATCACCCGTGACGAGTTCGCCGACGCCATCGTGGCCGACGGCGCACCGCGCGCGTTCGCGGACCCCCTGGCCACGCTCATCTCCGAGTTCTTCGACGGCCGCAACAGCTCGCTGGCCGACGGCGTCGAACGCGCCCTGAACCGCAAGCCCCGCGACTTCGCCGACTGGGTCGCCGAGATCGCCCCCACCGGCGTGTGGAACGCCGCCTGACCAGCGGCTCCGGGGCTGCCATCCGCCGGTGACGCGGGGCGGGCCTTGCGGTGGCGTTGCGGGGGCACCCGCACGGTGCTGGTGTGGAACTCACCCAGCTCTGGACGTCATTCGCCCGGCAGGCCGACACCCGCCCCGACGCGACGGCCCTCGTCACGAGGGACCGGCACATCTCCTACGGCGAACTGGCCGGCCTCGTGGCCGACGCCTCACTGCGCCTGGCCCGCCTCGACACAGGGGGCGGCGAACCGATCGGCGTGCCCGCCACGAAGACACCCCGCACCATCGCACTGGTGCTGGCGTGCCTGCGGGCGGGCCTGCCGGTGGTGCTCCCCTCCGCCACACTGCCCGCCACCACCCTGCGACGCCTCCTGGCCCGGGCCGGGTGCCGCCACGTCATCGGTGCCGATGACACCGGCCCCGCCCGGGTCGCCCCCGCGGTCACCCCCGCCACACCCGTCGGCCCCGACGACGTCGCCTTCGTGCTCACGACGTCGGGGTCGACGGGCCTTCCCAAACTGGTGCCGCTGACCGCGGGAGCCGTCGAGCGCTTCGCCGACTGGGCCGCCGCGCGCTTCGACCTCGGCCCCGGGGCCTCGGTGCTCAGCTATGCCCCGCTCAACTTCGACCTCTGCTTCCTCGACGTGTGGGCCACGCTCCACCACGGCGGCCAGGTCGTCCTCGTCGACCCGGACGCCGCCACCAACGGCCGCCACCTGCTCGACGCCATCGACGACAACGCCGTCACCGTCGTGCAGGCCGTGCCCATGGCCCACCAGTTGCTGGTCGAGGCCGCGGGCACCTTGGCCCGGCAGCTCACGTCGGTCCGCCACACCCTGTTCACCGGCGATCACATGCCCGCCCGGTGCCTGGCCCGACTGCCCGCGGTGTTCCCCGGCAGCCGCTTCTACAACGTCTACGGCTGCACCGAGACCAACGACAGCTTCCTGCACGAGGTGGACCGCGACGCGCTGCCGACCGACGGCGTCCCGCTCGGCACACCGCTGCCCGGCGTCGAGGCGGTCGTCCTCGACGAGGACGGCGCCGTCGTCACGGGCCCGGGGCAGGGCGAGCTGGTCGTCGCCACGCCGTTCCAGTCCGCGGGCTACCTCGGCGCCGACCCGACGGTGCCCGGCCCGTTCGTGGCCGCCCCCGCGGGCCGCCCGCCGGGCACCGCGGCCCGCTTCTACCGCACCGGTGACCGCGTACGCCGCGACCACGCCGGAGTCCTGCACCTCGAAGGACGCAGCGACTTCCACGTCAAGGTGCGCGGCACGCGGGTCAACACCGCCGCGGTGGAGCAGGTGCTGCTCGACCACGCCGAGGTCGCCGAGGCCACGGTCCTCGCCGTGCCCGACCTCGTCGCGGGCCGCCTGCTGCACGCGGTCCTGCGCCGGGCGCCGGGCGCGAGCGTCACCACGCTGGGCCTGCGCCGGCACTGCGCACAGCACCTGCCCACGGCGGCCATCCCCTCGATCTTCCGCCTGTCCGAGACCCCCTTGCCGCGCACGTCCACCGGCAAGGTCGACCGCCGGCTCCTCAGCCGGGCCCTGAGGTCCCCTCGTTCCGAGGAGACCTCCGAACGAAAGGAACAGCAGCGATGACGGCTTCCATCAAGAACTTCCTGATCCAGGAGTTCATGCCCGACGTCCAGGCGACGGAGCTCGCCACCGACTACGACCTGCTCACCAACGGTGTGGTCGACAGCCTCGGACTGCTCAAGCTCATCGCCTGGATCGAGACCGAGTTCGCCGTCACCGTCGACGACGCGGCCCTCGACCCGGACAACTTCCGCACCGTCGACGCCATCGACGCCTTCGTGGCGCGGGCGTCGGTCCCGGCCGAGGCGAGCTGACCCATGCACGACGCGTACGCCGCCCTGCTGGCCGGCCGTCCGGCCGACACCGCGACATGGTCATCGTTCTGGGACGAACTGAGCGCCGACACGCTGGAACCCGGTGAACCGGCGCAGCTCATGGCGGCCCTCTGCCAGGACACGGTCGCCCCCGAGACACTTACCTGCCTGGTGCGGTCGCTGCACGTACGCCGGACCGGGCCCGTCCGCGCCTTTCCCGGCGCGGTCAACGTGGTCGGCACGGGCGGCGGCGCATCGACGTTCAACGTCTCCACCGCCGCCGCGTTCGTCGCCGCCGCCCTCGGGACGCGGGTCATCAAGACCGGGTCGCGGGCCTACTCCAGCACATACGGCTCCATCGACCTGCTCGACCGCCTCGGCATCCCGCTCACCAAGACGTACGACGAGACGGCCGCGTCGCTGGCCCGCCACGGCATCGCCTTCGCCGGATACTTCGTGTACCCCGTCGAACTGACCGTGCTGGCCCGGCGCATCCTGCCGCTGCCCATGCGGCCCTACGGCCGACTGCTCAACACGCTGGGCCCCTTCCTGCCCGCGCTGCCCGGCACACGCCAGCTCACCGGCCTGTCGAGCCGCCGGCTCCTGCCACTGGCCCGCCGACTGGCGGAGACGGTCGACGACCGCGAGGTCTGGCTGTGCACCAACGACATCGGAGTCGACGAACTGATCAGCTTCGCCAACAACGCCGTGCACCGCGGCACCGGCAGGCCCGCCCTCCACCTCGGCCGCCGCGTCCTGAACACGGCCGCGGGCACCCTCGCGGACCTGGAACGGGTCCCCGAACCCACGCGGGTAGTCGACCACTTCCTCGACGCGGTGTCCGGGCGGCTGAGCGAGGTGGCCACCGAGACCGTCGCCCTCAACGCCGCCGCCCTGACGATCGCGGCCGGACAGGAGACGCGGTGGCGTCCCGCCATGGCCGCGGCGACGGCGGCGATGCGCGACGGCACGGTACGCGACCTCGTCAACACCGTGCGAGCCGGTGCGCCGGCACTCGCACCGCCGGTGGGCGAGGCGGTGGCCCATGGCTGACATGTTTCCGCGCCCGCCAGGTCTCGCCGTGTTCCTCAACGCCGGAGACCCGCCGTTCGACGTGCTCGACGACGTCGCCGACATGCTGGACGACCACGAGGTCGACGTCCTGGAGCTGGGTGTGCCGTTCCCCGACTCGATCAGTGACGGGCCGGTGATCCGCCGCTCCGCCGACCGGGCGCTCGCGGCCGGTACCGAGCTCGAAGACGCCCTCGCCTTCGTCGAGCGCGCCCGCGGCCGGCACCGCCACCTGCGCGTGGTCGTCCTCGCCGACTGGGCGCACACGGTCCGCCCCCGTTCGACGGCGCGGGTCGTCACGGCCATCGCCGCGTCAGGGGCGGCCGGGGCGCTGCTGCACGGGGCACCGCCCCGGGCCCGCCCGGAGTTCTACGACCGGGCCGGCGCCGCCGGGCTGCCCGTCGTCACCACGTGCTACGCCACCTCGTCCCCCGACGTCGTGGCCGAGGCGGGGGTCCACGCCTCGGCCTATGTGTACCTGGTGACGCACTACGGTCCCAGCGGCACCGGCCCTCCCCCGGACCCCGCGGCGCTCCGCGCCCCCGTCGACGCCCTGCGGGCCCTGACCGACGCGCCGATCGCCGCCGGCTTCGGGGTGCGTACGGCGGCCGACGTCGCCCGGGTGCACGCGGCCGGTGCCGACGCCGCTGTCGTCGGCAGCGCTGTCGTCGCCCGTGCCGAGGCGTCGTCGGCCAGGGGCGGCGACGTCGTCGCCGGCCTCGCCTCCCTCGTCACCGAGCTTCGACCCCACCACCGTCGCCGGTCCCCGCGACCGGTTGCCCACCTCTGAGAGGAGCCCTCCCATGATCGTGCGTGAGCTGGACAACGTGACCACCGTCGACTGGGGCAACGGACTCAGCCGCCGCTTCCTGCTGGAGTCCGACGGCCTCGGCTACTCCGTCACCGACACCACGGTGCGGGCCGGTACGAAGTCACTGCTCGAGTACCGCCACCACCTGGAGGCCTGCTACTGCATCGAGGGGACCGGCGAGGTCGTCGCCCTCGACGGCACCTCGCATCGCATCACCCCGGGCACGCTCTACGCGCTCGACGAGCACGACGCCCACTACCTCGTCGCCGACCCGGACGCCGACCTGCGCCTCGTGTGCGTGTTCTCGCCCGCCCTCAGGGGCGACGAGCGACACAGCCTCGACGCCGCCGGCACCTCCGCCTACTGAGGACGCGGCCATGCGCACCTGGAACGACGACCAACTCGCCCTGCGCGAGGGCATGGAGCGGTGGTGCCGCGATCTCGCCGCCCCTGAGGACGGGGCAGGGACCGGGTTCCCGTGGGACGCGTGGAAGCTGATCCGCTCGTCGGGGGTACTCGGCCTGCCGTTCGACCCCGCCCGGGGCGGGGCGGGCCTCGACCTGCTCACCACCATGTTCGTGCTCGAGGCGCTGGGCGAGGGGTGCCGCGACGGAGGGCTGAGCTTCTCCGTCGCCACCACCCTGTGCAGTACGGGTGTACCGCTTGAGCACTTCGGGACCGACCAGCAGAAGGACCGGTACCTGCCCCGGTTGTGCTCGGGCGAGCTCATCGGCGCCCACGCCATCAGCGAGCCCGACACGGGCTCGGACGCCCTGAGCATGCGGACGACAGCGGTCCGGGACGGCGACCACTTCGTGCTCAACGGCAGCAAGAGCTTCGTGACCAACGGCCCCGTGGCCGACGTGGTCGTCGTCTACGCCCGCACCCGGCCCGAGGGCGGGCCGCTCGGCATCACCGCCCTCCTGGTCGACACGGACACCCCCGGCTTCTCCACGGGCCGGCCCCTCAGGAAGATGGGGCTGCACTCCTCCCCGATGAGCGAGCTGTACTTCGACGACTGCCGGGTGCCTGCCGACCGGGCCGTCGGCGGCGTCGGGCGGGGGTATCTGCTCCTTGAGCACGTCATGAAGTGGGAGATCCTCTGCTCCTTCATCATCAACGTGGGGGAGATGCAGCACCGCTTCGAACGGTGCCGTGCGTACGCCCGCACCCGTACGCAGTTCGGCAGGCCGATCGGCTCGTACCAGGCGGTCTCCCACAAGCTGGTCGACATGCGCATCCGGCTCGAGACGGCGCGCCGGTGGCTCTACGACACCGCCGAGCGCCTCGTCGCCGGCCAGGACGTCACCATGGACGTGGCCATCGGCAAGCTGCTGACCAGTGAGGCGAACGTGGCCTCGGGGCTCGCGGCCATCCAGGTCTTCGGCGGCAACGGCTACATGTCGGAGTACGGCCTCGACCGCGACCTGGCCAACGCCGTGGGCAGCACCCTCTACTCGGGCACGACGGAGATCCAGTACAACCGGATCTCCTCACTCCTGGGGCTGTGACCATGCTGCTCAAGGTGTGCGGCGCCACCAGCCGCGACGACGTCGCCCTGCTCGACGCCGCGGGCGTGGACCTGATCGGCCTGTGGCACGGGGTCCCGGGCGGCCCCGCCGACCTGCCTCTCGACCGCTTCGCCGCCCTGGCGGGGGCCTGCCGCACCGCCGGGGCGGACGCGGCACGGCCGGTGGCGGAGCCGATGCTGGTCACGTTCCTGCGGGACCCGGCCGCCATCCTCGACGCCGCCCGCACCGCCGACGTGCGGTGGCTGCAACTGCACGGCTACCAGCCCCCGGGCGTGGTGGCGGCGCTCAAGCGGGAAAGGCCGGACGCCACCGTGGTCAAGGTCCTCCACGTCACCGGCGACGCCTGCGTCGAGCGCCTCCTGCTGCCCTCGTACGAGCGGGCGGGGACCGACGTGTTCCTGTTCGACGCCACGAGCGCCGAGGGGCGCGTCGGCAGCACCGGCCGGTCCCTCGACCCCGACGTGGTGCTCGGCCTGGCCGAGGCGACCGGGCAGCCGTTCCTCGTCGCCGGGGGCATCTCGGCGGCCAACCGCTCGCGCTACGAGAAGGTGGCCGCCCACCCCCGCTTCACCGGGGTCGACGTGGACACGGCGGCACGGGACGCGACGGGAGCGTTCCGCGCGGACAGTGTCCGCAGCATCCGGCAGCACTGGCGTGCCGCCGCCGACACGGAGGAGGTCGCCTGATGGCGCCACCGTTCATCGACGCCCTGCTGGGCTCCCACCGCCCCGTGATCATGGAGCTGAAGCCCCGCTCGGCCGAGGGCGAGGACCTGTTCCGCGGCCGGTCGCCGACCGAGATCGTGGCCCTCTACGAGGCCGTCGGCGCCCCCTGCCTGTCGGTCGTCACGGGCCGCTGGTTCGGGGGCCACCTCGGCCTGCTGGCCGAGGTGGCCGCGCGCACCGAAGTGCCGGTCCTGCAGAAGGACTTCATCACCGGCCCCGACCAGATCCGCGCGGCCCGTGACCTCGGCGCGTCCGCGGTGCTGCTCACGGCCGCCCTGCTGCCGCGGGTCGCGCTGGCCCGGCTGGCCGAGCACGCCCTCGCGCTCGGCCTCACCCCGTTCATCGAGGTGGCCGACCCCTCGGAGGTCGACGCCCTCCCGTCGTGCGAAGGGTGCGTGGTGGCCGTCAACAACAAGGACATCCGCACCCGCGAGCGCGGGGACGCCGACCTGGACCGCAGCCGCCGACTGCTGCCGGCCGTACGGCGCAGCGGATCGCCGTGCCCCGTCAGCGCCGGCGGCATCGACGACCCGCTGGTGGCCGCCCGGCTGCTCACCGCCGGGTACGCGGGACTGCTGGTGGGGACCCGCCTGCTGCGCGACGATCGCCTGGAGTCGTGGTGCGCGGAGCTGGACGAGACGCTTCGCGCGGCGCCCGCGCCACGCCGATCGGGCTGAGCGGCAGCTCGTCCCAGTCATCGGCGAGGGGAACGCCCAGCTCGTCGGCGGCGGCGCTCACCCGGGTGGCCAGGTCGTTGGCCTCCACATACCGCCGCACCGCGACCAGGGCACGGGAGACCCGCAGCGGCCGCTCCTGGTCGTACGGGTCGAGCTCCATGGCCAGTTCGAGCTGGTCCATCGCATCGTCCATGTCACCCGCCTCAAGAGCGGACGTCAGCACGATGTCGAGCAGGCTGAGCACCCGTCGGCGGACGGCCTCACGGCGCTGGGTGATGCGGTCGTCGTAGAGGTCGTCGGGCAGCAGTGGCCCGGTACAGGCGGCAAGGGCGACCCGCGCCCGGGAGACCCGCTCGCCGTCCTGCATGGCGGTGACGGCCCGTGCCAGGTCCTCGAACACGTGCAGGTCGACCTTGCACGAGGACAGGGACAGCATCTGTCCCGTGCGGATGACGAGCGAGCCGTAGGTGGCACGGGTGCGGGCCAGGACGTTCTTCAGGCGGCGCTGGCCGACGCCCTGCATCTCGCCCGGCCACAGCGCCTCGACCACGGTCTCGACGCGCACGGACCCGCCGGCCAGCACGAGGTGCTTCACCAATTGGCTGGCCCGGCCGGTCCCGTGCAGGACGGCATGGCCCTGGCGGACCTCGAACCCGCCCAGGACCCGCACCTCGTAGCAGCCGCCGGCGCCGGAGGCGTCGGTCACGACCGACGGGGGCAACCGGACCGCCGACCGCAGTACGCCGACCACGTGACGCTCACGGCGGTCGAGCAGATCGGGGTGGCCCAGTCCGGCCGCCCGGTCCAGGGCGACCAGCAGGCGCTGGTCGGCGACGTCGGTGCGGCCTGCGGCGTGGTGGACGTAACCCGTCAGCAGGTCGGCCTTCCAGCGCAGGCAGGGCGCTATCTCGCCGTTCTCCAGCATGCGTTCCAGGACGTCGGCGGCCTCGGGCTCGCCCCGGCGTGCGCCGATGAACGCCTCGGTCAGCGCCACGGACCCCGGGGCCTCGATGCGGTGCTCGCGGGCGGCGGCGAGCAGCCGGGCCGAGGGCGCGTCGGCCCCGACCGCGGCGCAGGCGTCGGCGGCCTCGCACAGGAACCGCAAGCCGCCGCCCTCGTGGATCATCTGGCCGAGGTGGGCCTCGGCCCGGGCCAGGTGTTCGAGCACCCCGGACATGTCGTGGTCGTTGGCCGCCACGATCAGCCGGGTCCAGGCGGCGTGGCCCGTCACCCAGTCGATGCGCAGCAGTTCGGCGAGCCGCATGGCGTCGTCGAGGATGGCGAGCGACCGCTCGGCCTCGCCGCTGAGCGCGAGCAGCCGGGCCTCCATGACCAGGCACAGCATGCGGTCGAGCTGCGTGTCGCTGGTGGCGCCGAGCCGGCGCAGCAGCACCGCGCCCTCGCCGGTCTTGCCCAGGGCGGACAGGACCTGGGTGGCGAGGGAGCGCTGGACCGCGGCGACGCGGGCGGGCTCGCCCAGCTCCCCCCAGGTGATGGCGGCCTGGCGCAGGGCGTTCTCGGCCCGGCGCAGGCTCGACTCGTCGGGCCGGTCGGCCAGGGCCGCGCCCAGGGCTTCGAGCAGGCCGGCCTGGGCGCGGGTGCCTTCGGCCGTCGCGTCGAGCAGCCGCTCCACTTCGGCGAGCACGTCGGGGTCGCGCAGCCGCGCCCGCTGGACCAGCCATTCGCTCTCGACCTCGATGGCGAGGTCGTGCTCGGTGTTCCGTTCGCGTACGACGCGCAGGGCGCGGCCGATGACCTCGCGCTCCTCGGCGAGCTGGCCGAGGTTGCGGTGGGTGCGGGCCAGGTGCAGCAGCACTTGGGGCGCGGCCTCGGCTGCGGGTCCGAGGCGGACCATCAGGTGGATGAACTCGGTCGGGCAGAGCTGGTTGACGCGCGAGGTGGGCAGCTCGGCGATGAGCGTGGCCGCCTGCTCGGCCTCGCCGCTGTCGACCAGCAGGCCGGCCGCGGCCAGCTCGGCGCCCTGGGCCACCAGCAGCGGGGCGGCCTTCTGGACGATGGCCGGGTCGAGTGGTGCGAGCGCGGCGAGCAGCTCCTTGGACTCGGCGCACAGCCGCGCCCAGCCGTCGGCGCCGACGGCGAACGGGATGCCCGCGCAGATGAGGCGCCGCAGCAGCCCCGGTTCGCCGAGGCCCTCGACGAGGCTGTCGTTGACCAGCGGGAATGCGGCGACCTGCGTGAGCAGGTAGCGGTCTGCCGGGTCGAGGTCGGCGGCGTAGTGGTCCATGAGCTGGCGGATCAGGCCGGGGTGCCGGAGCAGCCCCATGGCGGCCGTCATGCGGTCGGACTCCCGGGCGAGGCGGCGCAGGATCACGATCAGCAGCGCCACCCAGCCCCCTGACAGGTCGTGCAGGGTGGTGGCGAGCCGCCTGCCGTCCTCGTCGCCGATCTCGATCCGGGCCAGGGCCGTGGCTTCCTCCTGGGTGAGGCGCAGGTCCTGGGTGTTGAAGCGCTCGGCGGTGCCCCGGAACTCCATGGCCGCGAGCGGTGCGGGCAGCAGGCGGCTGCTGACCAGGATGCGCGCGGACGGCATGCCGTCCTGTGCCAGGTCGGCCAGCCAGGCCGCCGCCTCGTCGGTGAGCGCCTCGGCGTTGTCAACCACCAGGAGTCCTGGCCCCGTTGACGTGCTCAACAGCTCGGCGGCGCGCGCGGTGGCGCCGGTGACCGGGGTGCGCGGCCGGCCGGTGCGCCGCTCGGCCGCGTCCAGGACGGCGGACGCCAACTCGTCGGCGGTGACCGGGTGGCCGCGCGGCAGGCGCACCTCGAGGCCGTCACCGGCGCGGGCGCGGACCTGGCCGATCAGAACGGTCTTGCCGAAACCTCCGCCCGCCTCGATGAGGACCGAGTGCCGTGCGTTGAGTATGTCCCCTATAAGGCGCTGACGTGGAACCAAAGGCACTAGAGCCATGTGAGGCTCTCCCCCTCTTATGCCAAATGCCAGGTCGAACCGGCCGCATGCCTGGCTGAACCGGTCCCCCCAGCAGCAGCACAGTCGTGCCGGTTCAGGCCAACTGTACGCGCTGTCGGCTCAACTGAGCGTTTGGTCCTGCGAATCGCGTTTGGTCCTGGATCGGCCTGCGCGCCCGTTCGGGCGGCTTTCCTGGTGAGGGGGCGGGCCATGAGGCATGTGTGCCGGGTGATGCTCCGCTCGCCGGCCCGGCGGCGCGGAGCGACGGTCAACCTAGTGACGCGTCAGGGGTGTTGGTTCGTCATCGGCCGGGGAGCCGTGTGCGCACGCGGAGGGCTGGGCGCCTTGCCCCTCGGCCGGGCGGACCAGGCGTCGCAGCAGCCCGCCGAGGTGGTCGAGGACGCCGTCCTCGTGCGCGCCGCGGCGGGTTCGGCCAGTGGACGAACGACCGCGGGCCGGGGCGCCTTGGGATGACACAGAGCGGATCGGAACGGAACGACCCGCTCGTGTCGTGCCGTGGAGGCATCGGCGCCCCGGCCCCTTCCTGTCCGGTAGCGGCTGGTGGCTGCCGGCGCCGGCTACCGGCGCCGGCATGGGCTCCGCTCCGTCAGAGTCGCTCGGCCCCGGCGCGGGAGAGCCGCGGGCCGGTGTCACGGCCGCGTCCGGGCGCCGCCCGCTGCCAGGACGTGACGTGGCGGCGCCGGGCATCGCTGAGCTGCTCGTCGACCGCCTGGCGGACGACGTCGTGGCGGAACTCGTAGTTCGCGGGCCGGTCGGGGTGCTGGGAGACCGCGGCGGTGACCTCGGCGAGGATCCCGGCCCGCAACAGCGCCTCCAGCGCGTCGAGGGCCGCCAGCACGTCCAGACCGGCGGCGCCCGCCATCGTGTCGAAGCCGACGGACGAGCCGGTGACCGCCGCGACCTGGAGCAGCCGGGTGGCGTCCTGGCCGACGGCGGCCTGCTTGGCGGCCACCAGCCGGGTGACGGCGGGCGGTACCGCGCCGGAACCGGCCCGGTGCCGCAGCAGCTCCAGGAGCATGAACGGGTTTCCGCCACTGCGGGCGTACACCCGGCGGACCGGGTCGGCGGCCGGGGCGTCGGCACCGGCACCGCCTGCCAGCTTGTGTACGAGTGCCCGGGTGGCGGCGAGGTCGAGGCCGCCGAGGGCCACCTCGGTCGCGTCACCGGCGTGCTCGAACGGGAGCATCGCCTCGTCCAGGCCGGCCCGCCGGGCGGGCGTCGGCAGGTCGTCCCTCGCCGCGGCGACGAGGCACAGCCGGGTGTCGGCGGTGGCGCGCATCAGGTGCCGAAGCAGCGCCACGGTCTGCGGGTCGGCCCAGTGGGCGTCGTCGATCAGGACGGCACAGGGCTCACTCGCCGCCGCGAGCAGCAGCTCCGTCAGCGCCGCGAACAGGGCGGGCTGCTCGGGCAGTTCACCGGGCGGGCACGGCCCCCCGAGCGAGGGGAGCAGCAGCCGCAGCGCGTCCCGGGCGGCGGGACCGACGGCGTCGAGCGGGTCGTCGGGCGAGGCGGCGACGAAACTGTCCAGCGCCTCCACCAGGGGCTGGTACGGGACGGTCGAGCCCTCGTCGCACCGGCCGACCAGCAGCAGGCCGCCCCCGGCGGCCATCGCCGCCCCGGCCTCCCGCAGCAGGCGCGTCTTGCCGATCCCCGACTCGCCCGTGATCAGCACGAACTGCCGGCGGCCGCGTACGGCCCGGTCCCAGGCGCAGGCCAGCGTCGCCCGCTCGCGCCGGCGTCCCACGAACGGCACCGGCCGGTGCCGGACGGCGGCGCCACCGCCAGGCGCGGATGACGCCGACGACGGGCCGAGCAGCGCCAGGTAGGCGGCCTCGGTCTCGGGCGACGGGTCCACGCCCAGGTGCTCGGCGAGGTACCGGCGCAGCCGCTGGTACACCCGCAGAGCCTCGCCCCGGTTACCCATGGCGCCGCGCACCGCCATCAGGCAGCGGTGGACGCTCTCGCGCTCGGGAGCCCGGGCCGCCGCCTCCTCGGCGAGGAGGGCGGCCCGCCCGCGGTCCCCGGCCTCAAGCGCCGCCCGGCCGGCGATCTCCAGGGCGGTGACCAGGTACTCGGCCAGGCGCCGGCGCTGCTCGGCGACCCAGTCGCCCTCGTACTCGGACAGGAACGGGAACCGCAGCCGGTCCGCGGCCCGGGTGGCGAGCCGGGCGGCGGCGACCACGTCACCGGCGTCGAGCGCCTCTTGGGCCGCGGCCACCGCACGGGGCGCGTCCTGCACGTCGATCCGCACGCCGTCGCCCAGCGTGAGCACATAACGCCCACCCAGTTTGACCAGCGGATTCGTCGGCTCCTCCCGCAGCGGCCCCACGAACGCCCGCAGCCGGCTGACCAGCGTGCGCAGAGCCGACGCCCAGGTGGGCGGGAGGTCCCCCGGCCAGATGACGTCGGCCAGCTCGTCCCGCGTCACCCCCTCGGGACCGGCGAGCACAAGGCGTGCGAACGCCACCCGGGCCTGTGCGCTCTGGAGGTGCTGCACGGCGCCCCCGCACCGCACGGCCATCGGCCCCAGTATCTCGATCTCGACGTCCATGAAAATCCCCCTGGTAGTGCGTGTGGGAGACAGGGTCCGGCGCGGCGGTACCAGCGGAGTGCCGGAGCGGGTCCCTGGTCCGGGGGACCGTGCTGGTACCGCCGTGGTCCGCCGGGGCCGGGGACACCACCGGGCCCGGAGGCCCGCGCACCGGGCGGGTCGGCACGCCCCGCCGGGCCGGCCGCGGCCCGGGGGCTTGCGAAGCGCTTGCACCGGCCTTCGTACGGTCCGGCCAAGAGCGTTTCACGATGACCAGGAGTGAGCCATGCAGCTTCCCACGCTTCAGGTGTCCGTCGACCGTCTGATGGCCGTGAGTCAGGTCAAGGCCTTCGACCCGGACACGCCACTGACCACGTCCGGGGTCGACTCGCTCGACCTCATGGAGTGGGTCTACGACATGCAGCAGCGCTACCCGGACCTCGGGGTGGACGAGTCGGTCGTCGAACTCGTCGACGACACCGTCACCTTCCGGGGGATCCACCGGCAGCTGCTGGCCGCCCGCAACGCCGTCCCGGTCGCCTCCGCGGCCGGCGACGAGTGACCGCGGGGCCACGGATGTCGGGCATCGGCATCATCGGATGGGGCAGGTACCTGCCCGAAGGGCGGCTCACCAACGCCGAACTGGCCGACCGGTTCGGCGTCGACGAGGACTGGATCGTGCAGCGCACCGGCATCCGGGAGCGGCGGGTCGTCGGGCCGGGCGAGACCACCGCCTCGCTGGCCGTCGAGGCCGGCCAGCGGGCCCTTGAGCGCGCCGGGTTGCGGCCCGACCAGATCTCGCACCTCATCCTCGCCTCGGGCACGCCCGAGCAGCCGTCACCGGCCACGTGCGCGTTCGTCCAGAGGGAACTGGGCACCACGGGCGGCGCCCACGACGTGAACGCCGAGTGCGCCAGCTTCGCGTACGGCTTCGTGGTCGCGGCCGGGCTCATGGCGATCGACCCGCGCCCGATCCTGCTGATCGGGACCGACACCCACTCGCTCGTCGTCAACCCCGAGGACCGGGACCTGGGCGTGCTGATCGGCGACGGTGCCGGGGCGGTCGTCCTGGCTCCCCACGACCGGAGCTGGTTGCGCGGGTGGGACATGGGGTGCGACGGCACCAAGGTCGACAGCCTCAGGATCCCGGCCGGTGGCAGCAGGCTCCCGGCGAGCGAGGCGACGCTCCGCGACAAGCAGCACTACGCGCAGATCAAGGGCAACGAGATCTACCTGAACGCCGTCCGGTTCACCGTGGGCTCGGTGAGCCGGACCCTGAAGGCGGCGGACCTCACGCCCGAAGACATCGACCACCTGCTGCCGCACCAGGCCAATATGCGCATCATCGACTCGATCCTGCAGCGCAGCCGGGTGCCCCGGGACCGCTTGCTCACCAACATCGAGTACTACGGCAACACGGGCGCGGCGTCGATGCCGATCGTCCTCGCCGAAGCCCTCGACGCCGGGCGCGTCCAGCGCGGCGACCGCATTCTGTTCGCGGCGTTCGGCGCCGGCATGGTGTGGCTCACCGCGCTGATCGAGTGGGGCGCCGGCGAGCCGGTGGGGTGGGCCGCATGACCGGCTCCGCCACGGGCGTCCGCTCGCCGGCGGCGCGGCGTCCCGGGACACCGGTCGCCCTGGTGACCGGCGCGTCCGGGGGCTTCGGCGCCGCCGTCGCGGCCGAGCTGGACCGGGTCGGGTTCCGCGTCGCCCTCCACTACAACAGCGCCGCGGACGGCGCCCGCGACGTCAGCGGACGCCTCACGAACGACTCGATCGTCGTCCAGGCCGACGTGGGGAGCTGGGAGGCCGTCGGCGCCCTGCACCGCCAGGTCGTCGAGGAGCTCGGCGAGGTCGACGTCCTCGTCAGCAACGCGGCCGTCCGCAGGGACGCCCTGATGATGGGCCAGTCGCCCGAGGTGTGGAGCGAGGTCATCCGGACCAACCTGCTCGGCACCTTCCACGTGTGCCGCGCCGTGCTGCCGTCCATGGTCAAGCGGCGGTGGGGACGGATCATCAACGTGGTGTCGCCGTCGGCCCTGGTCGCCACGCCCGGCCAGACGGCGTACGCCGCCTCCAAGTCCGGGGTGATCGCGCTCACCCGCACCCTGGCCACCGAGTGCGGGCGGCGCGGAGTGACGGTGAACGCCATCTCGCCCGGGTTCATGGAGACGCGGATGACAGCGAACGCCACCGACAAGTTCCGCCAGAACCTTGCCGCCAACCTGCCGGTGCCCCGCCTGACCACCCCCGAGGAGGTCGCACCCGCCATCGGGGTCTTCCTGGACAACGACTACGTGACCGGGCAGGTGCTCAGCGTCGACGGTGGGATCTCCCTCACCTGAGGCCCCTGTGACGCCATGGGAGGACGGTATGACGGCCACCCGCGCCGCGGCCCGGCTGCTGTGCTGGGCGGGCCAGGACCCGGCAGGCGAACGCGCCGCCCGCGTCGGGGTGGCTGACGCGATACGCGCCGGGGCCCGCCCGCCCCGCCCGGTCCCGGGGCTCCTGCGCGGGGCGGTGGTCACGACGGCGGCCCAGGCCCTCGACGACCTCGCGGCCGCCCCGGTGCGCCGGGTCCCACCCGGCGGGCCCCGGCCGGTCGCCCTGCTGCTGCCCGGCCAGGGATCCCAGCACCACGGGATGGCGACCGGCCTGTACCGCGACAACCTCGTGTTCCGGGCGGCCGTCGACCGGGTCCTGCAGGCGTGGGGCGCCGAGGGCGAGGCGATCCGCGCCGACTGGCTCGGCAGCCGCGCCGACGCGGGCCTCCCGATCGACGACGCACGCCGCGCCCAGCCCCTGCTGTTCGCCGTCGACTACGGGCTCGGCCGGCTGCTCCTGAGCTGGGGCATCACACCGGCCGAGGTGCTGGGGCACAGCGCGGGCGAGGTCGTGGCGGCCACGTTGGCCGGGATGTTCACCGTCACCGAGGCCGTCGCACTGGTACGCGGCCGGGTGCGCGCCGCCGCCACGGTCCCGCCCGGCGGGATGCTCGCCGTCTCGGCGTCCGTGGACGAACTCGGCCCGTACCTGTCCGGACAGGTCGCGGTGGCGGCCGTGAACGCCGCGCGGCGGACGATGCTGGCCGGGCCGAGCGCCGAGCTGGCCGCTGTGGCGGCCCGCCTCGCTCGCGACGGGGTGCGGCTGCGGCCGGTGGCGGCCACCGCCCCGTTCCACAGCCCGGCGATGGAGCCGGCCGTCGCGGCGGCCGAGTCGGCGTTCGACGCGAGACCCCGGCCGGCCCGGTTTCCGGTCCGCTCCGGCTACACCGGGCGGCCGCTCACGGTGCGGCACGCGAGTTCCGCGCGGTTCTGGGCCCGCCAGATGGCCGACGCGGTCCACTTCGGGCCCGCACTGACCGCGCTGCTCGACGGCGGTGACCGGCTGCTCGTCGAGTGCGGTCCCGGCCGCGTCCTGTCCTCCCTCGCCCTGCGGCAGCACGCGGTCAGCACCGGGGGAAGCGCGGTGCTGACCATGCTGGGCACCCGGTCCGACCGCCGTGCGACTCTCCACGTTGCCGCGGCCCTGTGGTGCGAGGGCCACGACCTCGTGCTGGACGACTCGCCGTCAGCGGCAGCGGAGTCGCCGCGCCGGTGATCGACCGCGGGCCCGTGGAACGGGTCGGCGGGGAGGCCCGCGGTGCGAGGCGGACGCCGGGACCGCCCGGGCCACTTCGAGGCCCCGCCCCAACTCCGGCAGCAGACTCCGCGCACCCCCTCCACGGGTCGCGCGCGTGCCCAGAAGATCCGGCCATGCCACCGCGGCCGGAGCGCGGGCGCGCGGGACGGACTTGCGCTCCGCTTGCGACGGCGGGCGTACCAACGAGGCATGCATACCGAGTTCTCACGCCGGAAGGTCCTGTCAGGTCTGGTCGTCGGAGCGGGCACCGCGGTCCTGGGGTGGAACCCCAGCACCCGGGCATGGGCCACCGCTCCCGGTTCGACGTCAGGCATCCAGCAGGTACCCGACCTCGACGGCACGCTCCTCCTTCCCGCCGACCCGTCGGCGTACTCCGAGGACTTCGGCCGCCTGTTCACTCGGCGGCCCCGGGCCGTCCTGACCCCCGGCTCGGTGAGCGACATCCAGAAGGTCGTCCGCTACGCCCGCGACAACCGGATCCCGGTGGCCGTCAACGGCCAGAGCGGCACCGGTGCCGATGACCGCGAGTCGCACTCCCACCACGGGCAGGCCCTGGTCGACGGCGGCATCGCCATCGACGCCAAGCCGCTCGGCTCGATCCACGGCATCTCGCGGGGCATCGCTGACGTCGACGCGGGCGTCACCTGGTCGGCGCTGGCGCTGCGGGCGCTGGAGTCCGGCCGGACGCCGCCCGTCAACAACGACTTCGCCCACCTGTCGATCGGCGGCACGCTGAGCGTCGGCGGTCTCGGCGGCACCAGCCAGCGCTACGGCGCGCAGGCCGACCAGGTGGAGTGGCTCCAGGTGGTCACGGGCACCGGTGAACTGGTCAGATGCTCCCGGGACAACCACCGCGCGCTGTTCGAAGCCGTCCTCGTCGGTGGCGGGCAGTACGGCGTCATCGTGCGGGCCGGCGTCAAGCTGATCCCGGCGAAGACCACCGCCCGCTCGCTGGAGTTCACCTACACCGACCGGGCGGCCTTCCTGCGCGACTCGATGGCCGTCATGCGGGCCGGCGTGGTGGACGACCAGAACGGCTACGCCGAGCCCAAGCCCGGCGGCGGCTGGTCCTACCGGCTGGCACTCGGCCTCTTCCACTCGGCGCCCGACCAGCCCGACGTCGCCGCCGTGCGGGCCGTGCTCTCCCCCGAGGCGACCGCGGGGCCGACGGCCGACCTGTCGTTCCGCGACTGGCTGCTGCGGTTCGACCCGGACTGGGCGGCCCTCAAGGCCGCCGGGTTCTGGGCCGCCAGGAAGCCGTGGCTGATGATGTTCGTCGGTCCCGAGAACACCCCGGCCTACCTCGACACCGTGCTCGGAGAGCTGACGGCCACCCAGATGGGTGCCGGTCCGGTACGGATCTCGCCGATGGACGCCCGGTCGCTCACCCGGCCCAACTTCGTGCTGCCCCGCCGCCGGACGCACGAGTTCTTCGAGGTCAGCCTCATCCGGTTCCCGGCCCCGAACCACCCGGACGTCCAGGGGCTGCTCTCGCAGAACCGCCGCTTCTACGACCGGGCCGTCCGGCTCGGAGCCAAGCGCTACCTCGTCGGCGCGGTGCCCTCGATGACCCGCGGCGACTGGCGGGCCCACTACGGGTCGCGCTGGACCGAGCTGCGCGCCCTGAAGCGCCACTACGACCCGGCCACGATCCTCACGCCGGGACAGGGCATCTTCGGCTGACCCGCCGACAGCCCACCCCGCCCCTCCACCAAGGAGACCCTGCCATGCCCGCACAACGCCCGGAAGACATCTCCGGCCTCATCGCCGAGGCCTTCAACGCCAACGACCCGCAGGCCATGCTCGACCTGTACGAGCCCGACGGCATCCTCGTCACGCCGCCGGACGGCGCGCAGAAGGTGGGGCTCGACGCCGTCGCCGAGGCCCTCCAGCCGATGTTCGCGGCCATCTCGGCGGCGGCCATCACGATGACCAGCGTCCTGCGGAGCGGCGACATCGCCATGACGCACGCCGACTGGCACCTCGTGGGGAAGAACGAGGACGGCGAGCCGGTCGACCTCACCGGCAAGGGCACCGTGGTGTCCCGCCGGCAGCCGGACGGCACGTGGCGGATCGTCTTCGACGACCCGGTCGGGGCCTGACGGTTCCGCGGGGCCTGAAGGAGACGACATGCCACAGCGGTTCAGCGTCCGCGTACAGACGCGGGGCTACGAACTCGATCAGCAGGGCCACCTCAACCAGGCGGTGTACATGCAGTACGCGGAGCACGCCCGCTGGCGGTTCCTGCACGCCGCCGGCCTCACCCCGGACGTCCTGGGCGCGGCCGGCATCGGACCGGTGCTGCTCAAGGCCACCGTCCGGTTCCAGCGCGAGCTGCGGGCCGGTGACGAGGTCGACGTGGGCTGCGCCATCAACGGGGGGCGGGGCAAGCTCGTCGAACTCACGCAGCCCTTCCACACCCCCGAGGGAGTGCCGGTGGCCCGGATCGAGGGCGTGATCGGCGTGCTCGACCTGGCCACGCGCCGCCTGCTCCCGGACCCGCGCGCCCTCCTGCACAAGCTGGCCCCGCGGCCCGACGTGCTCGGCCCCAACCCCTGAGCGAGCCCGGGTGAGGCCCGACGTCCCGACGCCGGGAACGGCTCTCGGTGCACGCCCCGCGATGCGCGGGCGCCCGCGACCATTCCCGGCGCCGGGCCGCCGACCGGGCGGCCCCGCCGGAAGCGGCGCGCGGGCGACGGCGCCCAGCGGGTCCCGGCCGCCCGGCCCGCGACGTCATCGCCCCCCCGGCCCGCGACACCGCCGTCACCGGCACCCGGCCCCCGGCACCCGGCACGAAAGGAACGCAGCATGAGACACCTACAGACCGGCACGCTGCTGGCCGCGACCCTCTCCACCGGGCTGATGGCCGGACTGTTCGCGGCCTTCTCCTACGCGGTCATGCCCGGCCTGGCCCGGTCGTCCGACCGCACGCTCATCGAGACGATGCAGACCATCAACATGGCCATTCTCAACCCGGTCTTCGTCCTCCCCTTCATCGGTTCGCTTCCCCTCCTCGGCCTGGCCGTCGTGCTGGCCCGCAGAGGAGAGGGCCGGCCCGCGCTGTCCTGGCTGACCGCCGCACTCGTCCTGTACGGCGTGGCGTTCCTGGTCACCCTCGTCGGCAACGCCCCGTTGAACGTGCAACTCGCCGACGCGGGCGACCCGGACGACATCAAGGACCTGGCGGCGGTCCGCGCGGACTTCGAGACCAAGTGGGTGATCTGGAACGCCGTCCGCGCCCTCCTGCACACCGCCGCGTTCGCCTGCCTGCTCTGGTCCCTCATCGTGTACGGAGCCCACCGCCTCCAGGAGACAGGCAACACATCGGCGCGGCCGCCCGCCCCGATGTCCATGACCATCTGATCCGCCCTCCGACGCCGGGGGGCGACGAACCGTCTTCGCATCAACACGGAAATCAGGACGGGTCCCCGTACTGGAGACCGCGACCGTTGGTGCCGATGTAGACGCGGCCATAGGTATCGGGATCGCCGGTCACGACGCCCTGGCTGCCGATGGCGCCCCACTGGTGGGCCTTGTCGTTGACGCGGGTCCAGGTGGCGCCCTTGTCGGTGGAGCGGAAGACGACGGTGACGCCCTTGACCGTGCCGATCAGGTACAGCGTCTGGTACGCGGCGCGCGGCGCGGCCTTGCCGAACCCGACCGCCGAGGCGGACGTCACCGAGGTGAGCCGGGTGAAGGTGCCGCCACCGTCCGTGGAGTGGAGCAGGCCCTTGCCGCCGCCCGCGATCCACAGGTCGCCGGCCCGGCCCGGGAGGGCCTTGAGGCGGCCGTCGGCGGGCAGGCCCGTCGCGCGGGCGGTGAAGGTCGCGCCGCCGTCGGTGCTGGCGTAGAGGGTGCCGCCGGTCAGGGAGTAGAAGGCGCGGGCGGTGGAGCGGTCGGCGACGACCTCTGCCCCCGTGCCGAGCCCCCGTACCTTCATCCAGGTCGCTCCCTTGTCCGTCGAGCGGTACGGGGGCTGCCCGGACTGGGTCCACACCAGCGTGGAGCCGTCCGCCGCGAGGGCGATACGGCCGCTGTGGGCATCGGCCACCGGTTCGGCGGCGAAGCCGCGCCAGGTGACGCCGCCGTCGGTGGAGTAGGCGCCGTCCTGCTTACCCGTGCCGACCCGCGCCATCACCGACGGCTTCGACGCGGCGTAGTCGATGTCGGTGCTGTTGCTCATCAGCGGGTTCTTCATCCGCCCGGACGGCACCCGCGTCAGGTCGGTGTGGCGGAATCCGCCCTGGTCGCCCATGGCTGTCAGGACGGTCGCTCCGCCGGGCGGGGCGATGGCGTCGAGGATCGCCGTCTCCTCAAGTCCCTTGGCCCCCACGCTCCAGTGGCTCGTTCCGGCGTCGGCGTCCTCGCTCCGCCAGATCCCGTTGCCGGTGCCGTACAGCACGTGCCCGGAGTCGAACGGGTCGATCGCGAGGGCCGTCATCCAGTGACCGGTGTGGGTGCCGACGTAGGGCGCGCCGGATGCGTCCCGTACGGACTTTCCGGAGAGGGCCTTCCAGGTCGCACCGCCGTCCGTGGTGCGGTAGATCTCGTCCTCGGGGTACCAGCGGCCCAGCGTCGTGACCATCACCGTGGACGGCTTGCGCGGGTCGACCGCGAGCCCCGAGAAGCCGTACGAGCCCTGCGAGGGGGATATGTCCTTCCAACCCCCGCCGCTCGGCGTGTACTTCCGGACCGAGCCGCCGGTGACGCCGTTGGGCCCGAGGTTGTCGGTGTACGTCACATACAGCGTGCCGTCGCCCGTGACGACACCGTGCTGCGGCAGCTGGCCGGTCGGCTGCCCGGCGACCGGCTGCCAGGTGGCACCACCGTCGGTCGACCGGTAGAGGGATCTGGACCTGTCGGCGACACCGACGTACACGGTGCCGCTGCCCTTCGGCCCGTACGTCACGAACGAAATACCAGCACCGCTGCCCGCCCCGTCCTTGACCGGGAAGGACTCGACCTGCCGCCAGGTCGCGCCATAGTCGGTGGACCGCCACAGCCCGTTCTTACGGGAGCCGAGGAGCAGGTTTGAGTGGTCCGACGGGTCGACGACGAGGCGTTCGCCTGCGCCACGGCCGTCCTCGTTGCCGCCGAGCTTGAAGGGCAGCTCGGTGCGCTTGAAGGTGCGGCCGCGGTCGGTGGAGCGGAGGATCGCGCCGTTGCCCGCCCAGTCGTTGGTGTACGTGCCCGCGCCGAGGTAGAGCCGGTCGGGGTCGACGGGGTCGGTGGCGAGGGAGTCGATGCCGAGCAGGTTCCAGTCCTTCTCGCCGAGCCAGTCGGTGAGCGGGGTCCACTTCTCGGCGCGGGTGTCCCAGCGGTACGCGCCGCCCATGTCGGTGCGGGCGTACAGCAGACCCCGCTCACGCTGGTTGAAGACGAGGCCGGAGACGTAACCGCCGCCGACGACCTGCGCGTTCTGCCACTTGTACGGTGCTGTCGCGGACGTCGGGGCCTTCGCGGCCTGGGAGTCGTCCTGCGTGAGGAGCAGGTACGGCACGGCCGCGGCGGGCACCGCGAGCAGCAGGGCGACGGCGCCCCGGCGGCGACGGTGCAGACCGCGCCGCCGGGAGTTCGTGCGGGTGGGAGGTGAGGTGTTCATGGAGGGGACTTGTGCTCCTAGTACGTGATGGGCTGTGCGCGGAATTGCTCAGCGCTTCAGGGTCAGAACGCCCGGCCGGTACGGCAGCGCGTCGTAGGGGGCGTCCGACTTCGGGTCCTTGCCCTGGTAGAGCAGCTGGAGGTGGCACGGGTCGACGGTCATGGTCTGGTCCGGGTTGGAGCGGATCAGGTCACCGTGGCTGATGTCGTTGGTCCAGGTCGCCCCGCTGTTGGCCTTGCCCGCGAAGGGGTTGGACTCGGTGGCGGCCTGCGGGGTCCACGTACCGTTCAGGCTGGTCGCCGTGAAGGAGCGGAAGTAGCGGTTCTCGTTGGCACCCCGCGCCTCGACGATCATCAGGTACTGGTTCTGGCCCTGGACCTTGTAGACCTGCGGTGCCTCGAAGAGGTGCTTGACCGTGTCGCTCATGACCGTCGTGTACGACGAGCCGAAGTTGCCGGGGAAGTTCCCGATCGGCATGGACGCCCGGTAGATCTTGCCGTTGTCACCGGCGAAGAAGAGGTACATGTTCCGGTCGTCGCCGATCAGCGTCTGGTCGATCGGACCGGTCTTGGAGTCGGGCAGGCTGCCGGTGAACAGGGGCCGCGGCGCGGACCAGCCGTTGGGGTCGGCCGGGTCGGCGGAGGTGCGGTAGCTGAAGGGCGAAGCCCCCCACTGGTACGTCAGCACCCAGATGTTCTTCGGCGCGAAGTAGAAGAGGGTGGGCGCGACCGCGTTCTGGTTCATCTTCGTCTGCGGGGCGGTCCCCATGCCGGGCCAGTCGGTGAACGGGGCGAACGCCATCGAGCCGTACGAGGTGCCTGTCGACATCGACCCGTAGACGAGGTGCTTGCCCTTGTACGGGACGTGGGTGAAGTCCTTCAGCGAGGCCCAGCCGTGGGCGGGCTGCGCGAGGGCGCCGGTCGAGCTCCACTTGTACGTGGACGGCAGCGCGCACGTGCCACCGGCCGACCCGGAGGGGGCGGTCCACTTCTGGTTGCCGACGCCGGCGCAGGTGTGCAGCTGGATCTTGGTGCCGTTGGACGTGCCCGCGCCGACCGCGTCCACGCACTTGCCGGACTGGACGCCGGAGATCGAGCCGTTGGTGTTGACGTTCCACTGCTGGTTCGTGCCGCCGTTGCAGTCCCAGATGACGACCTCGGTGCCGTTCGCCGTGCCCTTCGCCTTCGCGTCCAGGCACTTGTCGCCGAACACCTTCAGCTGCTTGCCGGTGGTGTACGTCCAGCTCTGGTTCGACTTCCCGTCGCAGTCCGTCAGCTGTACGCGAGTGCCGTTGTCCCTCGCCGAGTCGGGGACGTCGATGCAGCGGCCGGAGGCCACGCCCTTGATCTGGCCGGTGCCGTCGCCCGGGTCGGCCGGGGTCGTACCCGATCCCGACCCGGCGTCGAACGCTTCCTTGACGGCGTCGTACGCGGGCTTCGGCTTGCCGGCCGCGTCGAAGAGCAGCGGTTTCTCGTCCGCGCGCCACGAGTCGCTGTCGCGGACGCCCCACACCGTGATGCCGGTGCAACGCCGCACGCCGAGGCAGGCGTTGACCGCACTCGCGTAGTGCCGGGGGGACGCCTGGGCGATGTCCAGTTCGGTGATCTGCACGTCGACGCCGAGGGCGGCGAAGCTGTCGAGGGTCTTCTTGAAACTGGCCGGCGGGCCGCCCGCCCCGAAGTGGCTCTGGAAGCCGACGCAGTCGATGGGGACACCGCGCGCCTTGAAGTCCTTGACCAGGCGGTACACGCCCTGGGTCTTGGCGGCCGGCCAGTCCTCGATGTTGTAGTCGTTGTAGCAGAGCTTCGCGGCCGGGTCGGCCGCGCGGGCGGTGCGGAACGCCTCCTCGATGAAGCCGCCGCCGAGCACCTTCTTGAACACCGACTCGCGCAGCGCACCGCTGGGGCCGTCCTGGAAGGCCTCGTTGACGACGTCCCAGGCGTAGATCTTGCCCTTGTAGCGGCCCATCGTGGTCTTGATGTGGTGGTTCGTGACGCTGCGCAGCGTGGTCGGGTCGTTGATCGCCTTCACCCAGTCCGGCAGCTGCGCGTGCCATACCGTGGTGTGGCCGCGCAGCCGCTGGCCGCGCTCCAGGGCCCGGTTGACGATCCTGTCGGCGGCCGTGAACCGGAAGGTGCCGCGGGACGGCTCGACCGCGTCCCACTTCATCTCGTTCTCCGGGGTGATCATGTTGAACTCCCGGTCGGCGATCGACGTGTACGTCGCGTCGCTCAGCCGCCCCGCGGCTATCGCCGTGCCGAAGTACCGGCCCGACGAGGATGCCTCGGCCTCCAGGCTCGCGGCCCCGGCGGAGTTGGGGAGCAACGTCACGACACCGGTCACCAGTGCCGAGGCTGTCAGTCCGATCGCCGGCGCCCGGCGGGGCCGGCGGAGGCGGTGCAGACCTTTGCGGGGTTCGTCGGTGTGTCTGGTCATGGGGAGTGGCCTTCTTCAGGGGACAGATCAGCGGGGGACGCCTGTGAGGGGCACCCCTGAAGAGGAGGCCGGGGAGGGTGGGACGGCGTAACGGAAAACGCGCGCGCCCGCGCGGTGACGAATCTCGCGGCAGAAAAACGTAATGCGGGGCGCGGTTCCGCAGTCAGCGGGTCCCCGCGCTCACGCCAGCGGCGCGCGGACGACGAAAGAGGCCTGGCCGGTGAAGGTACGCGTGCCGTTGAAGCCGTCGAGGCGGATCGATCCGTCGCGGGGGCGCAGGGCGGAGCCCGGGTAGTTGTGCGCGTACAGGGTCACCGATCCGTCGACCGTCCCGGGGCGCGGGCAGAAGGTGGCGTCCTCCCGGAACAACCGGCTGCCGTCGTCGGCGCTCAGGCGCAGCCGCAGATAGTGGTGGCGCAGATACCGGCCGTCGGCCGCCCGGAACGTGACACACCGGCTGTCCGCGAGCCCCTTGCTGACGGTGAAGGTGGCCGCATCACCGCCGAGCGTCGCGAAGTCGCCGTCGTACGCGAGGAACTGACCGGGCCGGTCCACGGATTCGAGGGACCGCACACCCAGCGGAACCACGGCCGGACCCGACGCCGCCCCCGACAGCGTGGCCGACGGCGACGGGGTGGCGGACGGAGTCGAGGTGGCCGAGGTGGCCGACGGAGCCGGGGAGGTCGACGGCGACGGGGTGGCCGCCGGAGCCGGGGTGGTCGCACCGGCCGTCGGCGCGGCGGCGACACCGGGCGCCCGGCGCTCCGGTTCGGGCCAGGCGACGTACGTGGCGGTCCCGGTGACGAGCACCGCGCCGGTGGCCAGGGCCGCGATCGGATGGGCGGTCACCGCGTGGAGCTTGCCGAGCAGAGCACCGCCCCCTGCCGCCGTGCCCGTGGCGCTCGCGGTCGCTGCGGTCGTCACCGCCGTCACCGTCGTACTCGACAGCAGGCCCTTCGCGACCAGCGCCCCGAGGAGCGCCGCCGGAACGGCCAGCGGCGCGAGGCCGGACAAGAGCAACTCGGCCGGTACCCGCTCGGCCGCCGTCGCCGTACAGGTCGCGCAGTCGCGCGTGTGCCGGGCGATCCGCTTGCGCCACACGGACGTTCGCGCACCGTCCCAGCCGGAGACGGTCGCGCTCAGGCCCGGGCAGCGCGGGTCGGCCGCCAGCGCGGCGACGATCGTCCGGCTCAGTTCCAACTGCTCGCGCATGCGCTGCAGGCGGACCCCGGTGTGGGAGACGCCGAGGCCTGTCGCGTCGGCGATGTCCTGGCGGCTGAGCAGCCCGGCGCACTCCTGCCACCACAGCGAGAGGAGCACCCGGTGTTCCGGGTCGAGCCAACGGCTGGCTTCGACCGCCTGTCGGCGCTCGTCCGACATGCGCAGCCGCAGGATCGTCGTGTCCTCCAGGGGGGCGGCGGCGTCCGGCACCGGGAGCGCCTCGTCGAGGAGCGTGGTCCGGTCGGCGCGTGTGCGCTGCCGCTGCCAGTACGTGTTGACCTGCCGGAGCGTGATCGACACCAGCCACGAACGGAAGCTCTCCGGGGCCCGCAGGGCGGGCAGGTCGCGTACCGCGCGCAGCAGCGTCTCCTGGACCACGTCGTCCACGTCGGCATGGCCGCTCAGCGCCCGTCCGACGATGTTGTACAACAAGGGCAGATACGCGGAGACGAGCTCCTCGCGCGCCCGCTCGTCACCGCGCTGGGCCGCGACGACCAGCCTCACGTGATGCGCGTCCATGAGCCCCAGTCCCATCTCTTCAGGGGGTGATCCGCCGAGTACGGCGGATCACCCTAACCGTGAGGACCAGGACGTCATCCCCAGGGGTGACGATCACGCCACGCGCGCATCAGTTGCCACACCGGCAATTCCGTTCTCTGCCGGTCTCGCGTCCGTCAGCCCTCGCGTCCCGCATCCGCGACGCGCTTACCGTCGTTCTCCACGCTCCCGCTCCCGCTCCCGGGAAGGACGACCGTCGCCGGAACTCAGGCTCTGTGCGGGCAGGACCGTCCGGATCACCTCGTAGTTCGAGGCATGGACGACGGCGGTCTGCTGCCCCATCATCGGGCAGACGTTCATGGCCTCTTCCCAGTGACGGGTGGACTCCCATTCCGCCACGTTGACCAGCGAGAATGTGCTGCCCGGAACGATCGTGCGGAACATGTACGTCCGGAGGAAACCGGGCTGCGCCGCCATCACCTCCGCGGCATCCTGCCATGCGGCGAGATACGCGGCCTCCTTCTCCTCATCGACCTCGATCGGAATGATCACGACGTGGCGATTCTCCATCTGCTGCTTCCTCCAGTGTGTCGACTGCCGACATGCCGCTCGATCCCGACGAACTCCCGCTGAACGAGGGCACGGCCGAGGCCTGGAACCAGCGGCTGCCGGTGGTGAGCCGGAACCGTCTGGACGCAGCCTGCACACTCGTGTCCGCCGCCGACGAACCTTCTTGCCGGACCAGCAAGATGGACGGCGCGAACCTGGCCGTCAGCCGATCGACGGACCATCGCCGACGGCGAAGTACCGGGCCGCCTTTGCCGGTCCAGCACGGCCCTGTGCCGCAATCACCGACACCGGGCCTAGGCAGCTCGCGCTGCACACGTGAAAGCTGCCCCTTGTCTCCCGGGTCGCCCGGGAAACAAGGGGCAGCTGACCCATACCTGACGCCTCATCAGAAGGCGCGCCGTCCATGCGTCATGGGCCGCCCATACTCTTACGTGCGTCACGTGCGTCGCTGGTACGTCAGGACATCACCCGTAACGCCCACGGGGCACATGGTGTACACCAGACGAAGCCGCACGTCAGCGCCCCTTCGCGAGCGGCTCCAGAATCGCCACGGATTCCACATGCTGCGTCATCGGAAAGATGTCGGTCTGAGGGAGTCGTAGAAAAGAACAGATCAGAGCAGCTTTCTCGGCTCACCGCGCAGCGTGAGGGCACCCAGAGTGTCAAACGAGCGTCACGGCCGACAGCCCGTCCCGCCTACTAGGGCCTGTCTGGCAAAGGATCTTGGGTGGGTTCTCTGAGCCAGAGGATGAGTGAGGCGAGGTGGACGCCGGCCT
>NZ_JASCXL010000057.1:0-62875 GCF_030010595.1 Streptomyces sp. CC224B
GGGCGGGGGGGGCCCGGGCGGGGGGGCGGGGGGGGGGGGGGCGGGGGGGCGGGGGGGGGGGGGGGGGGGGGACGCAGGGGCGCGGGGCGGGGGGCCCGGCGACGGGCGGGGCGCCCCAGGGAAGCGCCCCGCCCGTCGCCGTACGGCAGCGGCTCAGCAGGTGCGGCCCACGTAGTGAGCGCCCTGGACCTTGTCGGCGGAGCCCAGCCAGGTCCTGCCGGGGCCGACGCACCGCTCGTAGTCGGGCGCCAGCGCGACCCGCACCTGGATCACCACGCGGGAGCCGTCCGACGTGCAGTGGTTGTAGTAGGCGTCGGACTGGGTCTCGTAGAAGCCGCACGGATAGGCGGCCGCCGGGGTCGCGGCGGCGGTCACCGCTCCCAGTGACGTCAGCGCGAGAGCGGCCGAACCGAGAGCGCCGATGACCTTACGACGGATGCGCACCACAGAACTCCTAGGTCAGAGGAAAGGGGGCCGGGGACCCCGCGGGGCCCGCCGGTCGCCGGTCGTCGGCCCGAGGCTCCCCACGGGCGGCGCGCCGGATGCCGGAGCGCCGCGCGCGTCACCTGGCGCATCGTTTCGGCGTGCGCCGATCGGGTGAACGTCGGGGGATTGCCGCCCGCGGGCCCGCCCTCAGGTGCCCGGCTCCGCCGGGGAGTGCGGCAGCGCCTCCCGCCGCAGGTGCTCCGCGAGGGCCGTGGCGGCGGGTGACGCGGCCCCGCCGCGCACCCCCCACGCCAGCAGGAGCTGACGGCGCGCCCAGTGGTCCCGCAACGCGCACACGTCCAGCCGCTGGTGGGCGCCGACCGCGCGGCGTGGCACGACGGCGAGCCCCACGCCCGCGGCCACCAGGGAGACCACGGTGGACAGCCCCGCGACGCTGGTGCGGTGGCGGACCACGGGCGCGTGCGGGCCGAGGTGCTCCTCGATCCAGCGGCGCAGCGACGCCCCGGCGTCGAGCCCCACCAGCGGATGCTCGGCGACCTCGCTGTACGCCAGCGCGGTCCGCCCGGCGAGGACCCCGCCCGCCTGGCCGATCACCACCAGGGAGTCGTCGCCGAGGGGCTCCAGGGCCAGGCCGCAGTCGCGGGCCTCCGCGTCGACGACGACGCCCAGGTCCGCCTCGCCGTCGGCGAGCGCCCGCACGGTGTCGGGGGTCCGGCTCTCGCGGACCGTGACATCCACGTCCGGATGCGCGCGCAGGAACGTCACCAGGGCCCGCGGCACCAGTTCGTGCATCGCGGACCCGCCGCCGAGCAGCGTCAGGGGCGCGCCGGGGGACCGGGCGTAGCTCGCGACGGCGCTCTCCAGCCGGGCGGTGTGGGCGAGCACGTCGCGCGCGTGCCGGGCGAGGGCCGTCCCCGCCGGGGTGGGCCGCACCCCTCGCCGCCCCCGGACCAGCAGCGCCACCCCCGCCTGCCGCTCCAGCGAACGCACCCGGGCGCTCGCCGACGGCAGGCTGAGACGCATCCGGCGGGCACCCGCCGTGATCGAGCCCTCCGCCACGATGTCCAGGAAGAGCCGCAGGTCGTCCAAGTCGTACCGCATCCCCGTGAGCCTATGGCACAGCCTTAGGCAGGCTGCGCGGATTCCGCATTGTGGAGCCGGTGCCGCACGCGTGATCCTCGGGGGGTGTCCGCGTTGCTGTGGGTCCTGTCGGCCGGTGCTGTGGCCGGGGTGCTGAACGCCCTCGGCGGGGGCGGCACGTTCGTGGCGCTGCCCGCGCTCGTCGCGGCCGGTGCGGCGCCGGTGACGGCGAACGCGTCGTCGACCGTGGCGCTCCTGCCCGGCGCCGCCGTCAGCGCGTGGGTGTACCGCCGCGACATCAGGCCGGTCGGGCCGGTGCCGACGGCCGCCCTGACGGCGGTCAGCGCGGTGGGCGGCGGGCTCGGCGCGGGCCTGCTCCTCACGCTGCCCGCGGCGTCCTTCGACGCGGCGGTCCCGTGGCTCCTCGCCTTCGCCACCCTGGTCCTCGCCTTCGGACGCCGCCTCGCACGGGCGCCGGACAGCGTGACCGGACACGCGTCGGGCCTCAGCCCCACGGCCGTGCTCGTCGGCCAGTTCCTGCTCGCCCTGTACGGCGGATACTTCGGCGGAGCCGTAGGCATCATGATGATGGCCTTGTGGTGCAGCGGCCTCGGGGTCGATCCGGCGGTCAGCAACCCGCTGCGCACCGTCCAGATCGTGGCCGTCAACTCCACCGCCGCCCTGCTGTTCCTCGTCGCCTCCGACGCGCTGGACACCCCGTGGCTCCTGGCCGCCCTGCTGTCCGGCGCGGTGGTGGGCGGTTTCACCGGCGCCCACCTCGCCCGCCGCCTGTCCGCACGGCTGCTGCGCGGCGTCGTCCTGACCACCGCCGTGACCATGACGGCCCTCTCCTTCCTGCGGGGTTGAGGCGGGCGACATGAGCGACAGCGAGCCCGGGCGCCCGGACGCCTGCCCGGATGCCCCCGCGTGCCCGGTCGACCCCTCGTATCCGGTCTCCCGCGTACGTGGACGCGGCCCGTGCCCGGCTGGTGCCGGCCCACGCGGCGTACGAGGTCTCCGAACTCGTGCGCGCCGCCGTCCCCGTCGCCCGCGGCGCACTGCGCACCGACGGGGGCCCCGTCTCGGCGGGCGCGACCCTGGCCGACGCCGCCGACGTGCTGGCCGCCGCACGGCGCCTGCTCGAAGCCGCGGTCGTGTACGAGCGCGTCGGCGGCGCCGACTGGCAGCGGGTCGGCGCCGCGCTCGGCGTACCGGGTGACGTCGCGCGCGACCTCTTCGCGGCGGCCGAGGCCCGCCGACGGACCGAGCTGCGCCGCCCCGGCGCGGCCCGGGGGAGCTGGTGGCGGGCCCACGCGCTGGAGGCGCCGCACGCGGCGGCACGGGACCTCGACGAGTGGGTGCTGCGCCACGCCGACGGCGAGCACGGGCTCGGCGCGGCGCCGGTGTCGGGCGGCCTGGAGAGTGCCGCGTCCGCCGCGCCGGAGGCGGGTGTCACCCGCGCGGCGGCGCCGCCCCCGCCCGCAGAGCGCGCTCCCCGCCCCGCAGGGCCAGCGCGTGATTGACCCGGAACAGCGGCCGGGCCAGAGGCATCCAGCGCCTCAGTGCGGCCTTGCGGACGGTCACGTACTGGGTGAGGAAGGCGACGCAGCCCCGCTGCCGGTCCGGGCGCACGGCCCAGCGGACGCTTCCGGTGAGGTCCCCGTCAAGCGCCGCCTCCAGGACGCGCCGGTCCGGGTCCTCGACGACCGCCGTCAGCCGGACCGCAAGCGCGTAGGGGAGCGCGGACCTGATGACGGCCGCGCACTCCCGCTCCCCGGTGCGCCGCACGGAGCGGAACGCGGGCCACCACAGCGGATAGGCCTCCACGTCGGCGAGCTTCGCGTAGAGGGCGTCCGGCGGCAGCGGGGCCCGCCAGAAGCCGGTGAGGCGGATGTCATGACGGTGCACGCGGTTCTCCTTCGCCGGTCCGGAACTGCTCGGGGGCGCAGCACCGGCGGCACCTCGCACCGCCCCGACGGGCCGCACGCGGCACACCCCTCCGACCCGACGGGCCGAGCACGCCGTACCGCTCCCGTCCGACGGGCCGCACGCGGCGCACCCCTCCGGCCCGACGGCCGCAGGCGTCAGACCGCCAGCACCGACACCCCCGCCTCCGTGAACCGCGCGGCCGCCTCCTCGGTGACGGCCGTGTCCGTCACCAGGGTGTCCACCTGCTCCGCCGCGCAGATGCGCGCGAACGCGCGCCGGCCGAGCTTCGTCGCGTCGGCCGCGACCACGACCCGCGTGGCGCGCTCGCACAACAGCCGGTTGACCGCCGCCTCGTCCTCGTCGTGGGCGGTCGCCCCGTACGCCACGTCGAAGGCGCCGACCCCGAGCACCGCCACGTCCAGCGAGATCTGGCCCAGCACTCCGCCGGCGAGCGGGCCCGTGAGCTCGTACGACTGCGGGCGGGCCACCCCACCGGTGACCACGATCTTGAACTGGGGGCGTACGGCCAGCTCGTTGGCGATGTTCAGGGCGTTGGTGACGATCGTCAGGGCCGGGGACCCGGTGGCCAGCCCGGTCCGCACCGCGAGCGCCCGGGCGACCTCCGTGGTCGTCGTGCCGCCGGTCAGGCCGAGCACCTCGCCGGGGGCGATCAGGTCCGCCACCGCCTTCGCGATGCGCTGCTTCTCGGAGGCCTGCCGGGCGGTCTTGTAGCGCAGCGGCAGCTCGTAGGAGACGCCGTGGACGACCGCGCCGCCCCGGGTGCGCACCAGCATCTGCTGCTCGGCGAGCTGGTCGAAGTCGCGGCGGATGGTCGCGGCCGAGACGCCGAGCGCCGTCGCCGCCTCCTCGACGTCGAGCCTGCCCCGGTCCACGAGCAGTTCGAGCAGCTCCTGCCAGCGGGCGTCGCGCGACATCCGCACCTCCACTCGGTTCCCACGCACTCTGCGTCACGACCCTAGCTCACCGTACGAATGCTTGATTGTGCTCGGAACTCGGCCATATATTGCAGAAACGAGCACCGCGCTCCGTGGTGCATGAGAACTCTCAGGCCTCTTCAGGACTCGTCAGGGTGGGAGCCGTCATGAGCCATGCCGGGAACGAACTGAGCAGCCAGCCCGCGTGCTGGACCCGCGCCGCCACTCTCGCGGCGCACCACGGCGCCGCGCTGCCGGAGCCGGGCGAGCGTGTCGCCGTGGTCGGCTGCGGAACCTCCTTCTTCATGGCGCAGGCCGTCGCCGCGCTCCGCGAGGGCGCCGGGCTCGGGGAGACCGACGCCTTCGCCGCCTCCGAGTTCCCCCCGGCGCGCCGCTACGACCGGGTCGTCGCCCTCACCCGCTCCGGCACCACGACCGAGGTGCTCGACCTGCTGGCCGGGCTCCGCGGCCGGACCCGCACCACCGCCGTCACGGCCGACCCGGACACCCCCGTGCGGGAGGCGGTGGACGACCTCGTGGTGCTCGACTTCGCCGACGAGGAGTCGGTCGTCCAGACCCGCTTCGCCACCACGGCGCTCACCCTGCTCCGCGCCCACCTGGGCCTGCACACCGACCAGGCCGTCGCCGACGCCCGGACCGCGCTCGCCGAACCGCTGCCCGCCGGGCTCGTGGAGTGCACCCAGTTCACCTTCCTCGGCCGCGGCTGGACCGCCGGTCTCGCCCAGGAGGCCGCGCTGAAGATGCGCGAGGCGTCGCTGTCCTGGACCGAGGCGTACCCCGCCATGGAGTACCGGCACGGGCCGATCAGCGTCTCCACCGGCACGACCGCGACCTGGATGTTCGGCCGGGCGCCGGAAGGCCTCGCCGAGGAGGTCCGGGCGACCGGCGCCCTGTGGATCGAGGGCGCCCTGGACCCGCTGGCCGAGCTGGTGCGCGTCCAGCGCCTGGCGCTCGCGGTGGCCGCGGCGCGGGGCCTCGACCCCGACCGGCCACGCCACCTGCGCCGCTCCGTCATCCTCGACGCGCGCTGACCGGGACGGGGGGAACCTGATGCCGCTGGCACAGACCGGGGTCCTCGTCGCCGAGGCCGCCGCCAAGCGCCGCGCCGTCGCGGCCTTCAACATCATCACGCTGGAGCACGCCGAGGCCGTGGTCGCCGGGGCCGAGGCCGCCGCGTCCCCGGTCGTGCTCCAGGTGAGCGAGAACGCGGTCACGTACCGCTACGGGCGCATCCTGCCCCTGGCCCGCGCCGCGGTCGCCCTCGCGGAGGCCGCGACCGTGCCGGTCGCCCTGCACCTCGACCACGTCACCCAGGACGCCCTGCTCCGGCAGGCCGCCGACGCCGGGTTCAGCTCCGTGATGTACGACGCCTCGCACCTGCCCTACCGGCAGAACCTGATCGCGACCCGCGCCGCCGCCGACTGGGCGCACAGCCAGGGCCTCTGGGTGGAGGCGGAGCTGGGGCAGGTCGGCGGGAAGGACGGCAAGCCGCCGCTGGACGCGCACGCGCCCGGCGCGCGCACCGGGCCGCTGGAGGCGTGCGAGTTCACCGCCGAGTCCGGTGTCGACGCGCTGGCCGTCGCCATCGGCAGCGTGCACGCCATGACCTCGCGGACCGCCTCCCTCGACCACGCCCTGCTCTCCCGCCTCCGCCGGGCGCTGCGGGTCCCGCTCGTGCTGCACGGCTCCTCCGGCGTCCCGGACGACGAACTGGCCCGGGCCGTCGCGGGCGGCATCGCCAAGGTCAACATCGGCACGGCGCTCAACCTCGCCATGACCAACGCGATCCGCGCCTACCTCGCCGACCACCCGGAGGCGGTGGACACGCGCAGCTACCTGACCGTGGGCCGCCAGGCCATGGCCACCACCGCCACGCACCTGATCGGCGTGCTCGACGCGGGCGCGTAGCCCCCCGCGCCCCGGCCGGGCGGGCTCGGCGCCCGCCCGGTCTCACCCCCGTCCCGTCGCGCCCTCCGGCCGCGCCCGTCCGGCCTCGATCGCCCGTACCGCGGCCCGGCGGGCGTGCGCCGCCGGCTCCGGTGAGCGGGTGATGCCCGCGGTCACCATCGCGCCCTCCGCGAGCAGGAACAGCTCCTCGGCCAGCTCCCGCTCCAGGCCGGCCTCCCGCACGAGCCCGGCGAGGTAGTCCTTGAACGCCGCCTTGTGGTGCCCGACCTGCCGGGCGACGGGTTCCGACGTGGCGCCCAGCTCTCCGTACGCGTTGATCCACGCGCAGCCGTGGAACTCGGGCTCCGCGAACCACTCGCCCAGCCAGTCGAACACCGCGACGACCCGCCGCTCGGGCTCCGCATACCGGTCGGCGTACGCGGCCAGACGCTGCCGCCACCGCCTGTCGCGGCGCTCCAGGTACGCCTCGACGAGCTGCTCCTTCGCCGGGAAGAGCTGGTAGAGGCGCTTGAGCGAGACCCCCGACGCGTCGCGGACGTCGGCCATGCCGACCGCGTGCACGCTGCGGCTGTAGAAGAGCCGCTCGGCCGCGTCCAGCGCGCGTTCCCTGGCGACCGTGCTGTCCATCGGCCGGGGCCTCCTGATGCGAAGAGCGAAAGAACAAGGAGAAGAAAGGACAAAGGGCAGAAGAGTGAAGGGCGAGCGCAGCGTATCGCCGTCCCCGCAGGGTGATCCGCGCCACTTCCCCTACCGGGGAGAACCATCATTCTCTACGGTGGTGCGCACCGGACGGAGAATCATCATTCTCCTACGCGCACCGGTCCGGTGACGACCCCAGAGGAAGGAGCCGGACATGGCGCCACGCCCCCCGTTCCCGCCGTTCGACGAGGAGGCCGCTCTCCGCAAGGTGCAGGCGGCCGAGGACGCCTGGAACACCCGTGACCCCGAGCGCGTGGCGCTCGCCTACACCGAGGACTCCGTCTGGCGGAACCGCGACCGCTTCCTCACGGGCCGGGACGCGATCGTGTCCTTCCTCCGCGACAAGTGGGACCGCGAACTGGACTACGCGCTCCGCAAGAACCTCTGGGACTTCCACGGCGACCGGATCGCCGTACGGTTCCAGTACGAGTTCCGCGATGCGGGCGGCCAGTGGTGGCGCGCCTACGGCAACGAGCTGTGGGAGTTCGCCGAGGACGGCCTGATGCGCCGCAGGGAGGCGAGCATCAACGACCTCCGGATCACCGAGGCGGAGCGGCGCATCTTCGGTCCGCGTACGGACACCGGACGCGAAGGGCCGCTCCCGGTGCGGTGAGGGTCCGCTTACGCGGCGCGGGCGGCGGGAGTCACCGGCACGGGGACGTTCGTCCGGAGGGCACGGGGACGTTCGTCCGGAGGGTGCGGGGCCGCTCATGTGGAGGGTGCGGTGTCGCTCATGCGGAGGGCGCGGGGCCGCTCACGCGGAGCGCTGCGGGCTGCCGAAGAGGAGGTCGTAGCCGGGTGGGAGCTGGAGCAGGATCCGGTTCATCAGCTCGTGGCCCGCGAGGTCGGACACGACGCTGAGCACGGCGCCGACGTCCCACGTCGCCGTCCGCTCGGAGGCGCCCTCGATCCAGGCCGACGTGGCACGGACGAACCGCTCGGGCGACAGCGGTTCGTGCGCCTGGAGGGGGTTGAGCAGCACCAGCGCCAAGGTGTCCGGGAGCCGGGCGGCCAGCTCGGCCCGTACGTCGCCCACGAGGTGGGCGCCCAGCAGGCCCAGCACGACGCGGGCCGCTCGTTCGGCCTCCTCCTGCGTGGGGTACTCGCCGCGCTCCCGGACTGCTGCCAGGAACGCGTCCCAGTTCATGCGCATGAGCGTCCTTCCGGTCCGGCGGTGGTGCCCGGCCGGCGGGCGGCGCGCCGTGCCCCGCCCGCCGGCCACCTCTCGGTCAGCCGCGGATCTGCTTGCGGCTGTCCCCGCCGCTGATCGAGATCTTGCGGGGCTTGGCCTGCTCGGCGACCGGGACGGTCAGGCGCAGCACGCCGGCGTCGTAGGAGGCGTCGATGCGCTCGGTGTCCAGGGTCTCGCCCAGGAAGAGCTGGCGGCTGAAGGTTCCGGTGGGGCGCTCGGCCACCACCACGTCCACGCCCTCGCCCACGCTGGGGCGGCGTTCAGCCCTGACGGTCAGCACGTTGCGCGCGACGTCGAGGTCGATCGTCTCGGGGTCGACGCCGGGGAGGTCCAGTTCGACGACGAAGGTGTCGCCGTCGCGGAAGGCGTCCAGCGGCATGGCCACCGGTCGGGTGTGCGTGCCCAGGAGCTGCTGGGTGAGGCGGTCCAGCTCACGGAAGGGGTCCGTACGCATCAGCATCGTTCACCACTCCCTTCGCATCGGGATGCCGGGATGCGTCAACCTCGCTTCCTTATATAACTCCGAGGAGAAAAATTGACAAGGGGTGGCGCAAGTCGGAGCGCCACCTCGGAGGCCTCAAAGGCGCCACCTCGGAGGCGACGCGGAGCGGGGGCCTACGCCGCTCCGGCGTTGTCCCGCTCCAGTGCCGCGCGCAGCCAGTCGTCCGTGGAGCCCGGGGTCGGCATCGGACTGCCGCCCGGCGGTGTGAGTACCACGGCCGCAAGCTCCCAGTACCGGTCCAGGCGGGGCTCGGCCGCGAGCCGCGCGGCCAGCAGGCGGCGGAACCCGCGGGTGTCCCGGCTGCCGTACGCGCCCGCGTACGCCGCCACGTACGCGTCCAGCGCCTCGCCCGGGTACGGGTCCCGCACCCGGCGCAGCAGCGGGCCCGCGAGTTCGTACGCCTCGGCGAGGCCCGCGTACAGCGCGGCCACCTCGCGGGCCCCCGCCGCGCGGTGCACCTCGGGCTGGGGGCGGCGGCCGTCCGGGCAGGGGGCCGAGGTCATGGCGTGCAGCCGGGCGAAGGCCAGCACCTGCGCCGGCTCCGGATCGTCCGGCGGCTGCGGAACGGCCACCTCCAGGAACGCCGACGTCGCCCGGGCCGGCATCCGCGGCGGCAGCCAGGCACGCCAGAAGCGGGCCAGCGGCGCCGTGCTCGGCGGGACGCTCACCGCGCCGATCAGCCGCAGCCGGTCCGCCTGCTCCCCGGGCGGGCACTCCCGCACCAGCCGCAGCGCCGCCTCGCGCCAGCGCAACGCCCGCAGCTCGCCGCCCAGTTCGCGCAGGCGGTCCGCGACGGCGTCCTCGAGGACCCGGCCCGCCGTGTCCTCGTCGTCGAGGACACGGCCTATCTCGGGCAGCGGCAGGTCGAGGGTCCGCAGGGAGCGGATCAGCCGCAGCCGCTCCAGCGCCTCGGGGCCGTACCTGCGGTGCCCGCCGCCGCTGCGGGAGGCCGCGGGCAGCAGGCCGCGGTCGGAGTAGAAGCGGACGGTCTTCACGGTGGCACCCGCGCGCTCGGCGAGTTCACCGATGCTCCAGAGCACCTCGGGCGACGACAGCGGAACCTCCCTTGAACCTCCCCTCGGGGGAGTTCCTACGGTACCGGCGCACGCGGGCCGGGCGTACGCCCCGGTCCGCCGACCACGGCGTACGCGACCGGCGTGACGCCGGGTGACGAACCGGAGGAGAGGACCATGACCGTTTTCATCATGGTGGCGGGCGTGTTCACCGGCGCCCACGTGTGGCAGGAGACCGCCGAGCGGCTGGCCGCGGCGGGCGGTGAGGTGCACGCGGTGCCGCTCACCGGGCTGGACGCCGACCGCCCCGCCGCGTCGGGCCCGGTCGGCCTGGAGACGCACATCGCGGACGTGCTCGCGGTGCTCGACGCCGTGGACCCGGTGGGCCCAGAGGGTGCTGCGGACACAGTGGACCGGGTGGACCGGGTGGATTGGGTGGATTGGGTGGACCGGGTGGACCGGGTGGACCGGGCGGACGGGGTGGACCGGGCGGACGGGGTGGACACGGTGGACGGTATGGACACGGTGGACGGGGTGGACGCGGTGTCCGGCCGGGACATCGTGCTCGTCGGCCACGACTACGGCATCCACCCGGCGCTCGGCGCCGCCGACCGGCGGCCGGGACGCGTCGCGCGCGTCGTGTACCTCGACTGCGGGATGCCGCAGAACGGCGTCCCGGCCCTGGCGGCCGTACCGGACCAGGCGCTGCGCGCGGAGCTGGCCGAGCGGGCCCGAGCCGGTGAGCGCGGCGGGGAGTTGGCGCCGCCGGGCCGGGACGAGTGGCAGCGCTGGGGCAGTACCGCCGACATCCCCGGCGCGGCCCTCGACCGGCTCACCGCCCTGGCCGCGCCGCAGCCGCTGGACACCCTGCTCCAGCCGCTGCGGCTCACCGGGGCGGCCGCCGCGGTGCCCACCACCGGGGTGCTGTGCACCCGCAACGGCGTCAGCGTGGACCTGGTGCAGCGGCTCGTCGACCTCGGCGACCCGATGGCGGCGGCCCTGGCCGACCCGCGGGTCACCTTCTTCGAACTGCCCACCGGGCACTGGCCGATGCTGTCCCGCCCCGCCGACCTGGCCGACGTCCTGCTGCGGGCCGCGGCCGGCGAGGGGCGCCGCCTGTGCCCGGCCGGGGCCGCCGGGACGCCGCCCGCCCATCTGCGGCCGTTCCCGCTGGACCTCCCCGCACCGCCCCGGGACCGCAGGGGACAGGTCGACCTGTACGTGCCCGACGCCGAGGGCCCGCTCCCGGCCGTGGTCGTCGTGCACGGCGGCCCGGTGCCCGCCGGGGTCCGGCCGACCCCGCGCGAGTGGCCGACCCTGGTGGGGTACGCCCGCCTGGCGGCCGCCGAGGGCGTGGTCGGCGCGACCCTCGACCACCGGCTGCACGACATCGGGGACTACGAGCGCGCCGCCGCGGACGTCGCCGCCGCGGTCGAACTGGTGCGGGCCGACCCGCGGGTGGACGCCGACCGCGTCGCCCTGTGGTTCTTCTCCGGCGGCGGACCGCTCGCCGCGCACTGGCTGGCGGAGCCCCCGTCCTGGCTGCGCTGCCTGGCCGCCTCCTACCCGATCCTGGAACCCCTCCCCAACTGGGGCATGGGCGACAGCCGGTTCAACCCGGTGCGCGCGGTCGCGCGGGCGGGCACCCTGCCCCTCGTCCTGCTGCGCGCGGGACGGGAGACGCCCGAAATCGCCGCCACCGTCGAGGCGTTCGTGGCCGCCGCCAAGGACAGCGGAGCGCGCCTCGACCTGGTCGACGTCCCCAACGGCCATCACGGCTTCGAGACCCTCGACGCGCCCGAGGAGACCCGCCCGGCCCTGCGTCAGGCGATGCGCACGGTCGTGGCCCACCTGACCGGCCGACCCTCCTGACCGGCCGTTCCGTCCAACCGGCCGTTCCGACTGACCGCCTGGCCGCCTGACCGACTGAACCGCCTGGCCGGTTGACGCGCGGGCCGGTCACCGGGGCGCGGCGGTCGCCGGGACGCCGTCCCTGCCGCCGCCCCCGGGGCGTCACAGGAGAACAAGGCCGAGATAGTGGACATATCGCCCGAGGTGGAGCACGGTGGGCGCACCATCGGCAGCCGCTCGCACGGCCGTCGCACCGCCACTCCCAGGACGACGCATGCGCACACAGATCATCGACGCCATCCGCGCGCGGCTGCAGGACCGGGGCCTGGACGCCTACCTCGCCTACACGCCGTCGAACGTCTTCTATGTGACCGGCTTCCCCAGCTTCTTCCTGATGGAGTGGTGGCGGATGCTGGGCACCGTCCTCGCCGTCGTGCCGGCCGACCCCGCGCAGCCGCCGGCCCTGGTGGTCAGCGACTTCGAAGCGGGGCAGGCCCGCGAGGACTCGGGCTTCGCGGACGTCAGGTCGTTCCGGGGGTGGGCCGAACTGCGCGACGCCGCCGACCTGGCCGGTCCCGCGGCCCCCGGCAGCCGCCCGGCGCTGTACGACACCGCCGAGCAGGACGCGGTCCTGCGCTCCGTGCTCGCCGACCGTGGCCTGCTGGCCGGCCGGATCGGCACGGACCTGCGCCACGTCCTGCACGACACCGTGCGCCGCGTCGCCGCGTACGCCGCCGGGTTGACCTGGGCGGACATGACGGACGACCTCTACGAGCTGCGCAGCGTGAAGTTCGACTTCGAGATCGAGCGGCTGCGGCGGGCCACGGAGCTGTCCGAGGCGGGCATGCGGCACGCCGTCGCGGACCTGCGCCCGGGACTCACCGCGAGCGACATGCGCCTGCGGTACCGGCAGGGCGTGCTCGACGCGGCCGTGGCCGACGCGCGCTACGCCGGCTGCACGGACGAGTGGGTCCTGCCGGCGATCGGCCGGGGCGCCGGGGGCGGGGCCGGTCTTTCGGACGGCGACCTGATCAAATTCGACTGCGGCACCACCGTGGACGGCTACCGCGGCGACGGCGGCCGGACCTTCGCCTACCGCACCGTGCGCCCCGCGGCGCGGCGCCTGTACGACGTCCTCCTCGGCGCGCACGAGAAGGCGTGCGCGGCCGTGCGCCCCGGTACGCCGGCACGGGAGGTGTTCCGCGCGGCCGAGCGGCACATCCGCGCCGGCGGCTATCCGTCCTTCACCCGCGGCCACTACGGGCACTCCGTCGGCATCGACACCTTCCACGAGGAGCCGCCGTACCTCAGCGCCGAGGAGGACCGGCCGCTGCGGCCCGGGATGGTCCTGGCGGTCGAGACGCCCGCGTACGCCTCCGACACCGGAGCCATCATGATCGAGGACCTGGTGGTGGTGACGGAGGACGGCCACGAGGTCCTGCACCGGCTGCCGCACGAGCTGACGGTGGTGGGCTGACCCGGCGCCCCCGGGCACCGGTCGGCCGGCACGCGTACGACACCGCGGCGGGCCGCCAGGGGCAACGCGGGCCCGCGCCACCGGAGTCGTATCAGTCGTGTCAGCGGTACGTCAGCCGGCGGTGCCAGGGTCGCCCCTCACGGTGTGCGAGCGCGGCGGTTCCTACCGGGTCGCAGCGGAGCGCGGTCGCAGCGGAGCGAGGGGGCGGGCGGCATGGGTGGCGGAGGACGAAGAACGCCGACGGCGGCAGGCGCACGGGCGGCCGGCCGCTCCCGGCCCGGCTGCGGGCCCCGCGCCCTGTGCCGGTGTGCCGTGCTGGTCCTGTGGGTGCTGGCGCTGCTCACCGTGCCGGCGCCGTCCGGCGCGGCGGCCGGCACGAAGGGCCCGGCCGCGGCATCCGGCTCCCAGTCAAGGGCCCCCGTGGCCGGTCCCGCGGGCGTCGACACGCCGGTCAACATCCTCAACGCCCACACCGGACGGTGTGTGGAGGTCGCGGACTCCTCGACGGCCGACGGAGCCCCCGTACGGCAGGCCGACTGCGCGGGCCAGCCGGGCGCCCGCTGGCTGGTGCGCGCCTCCTCCGCGGGCGGGGGCGCGGTCCTGCTGGTGAACGCGCACAGTGGCAAGTGCCTGGCGGTGGAGACGCGGACGGTGCCCGGCAGGCCCGCGGGGCCGCGCGTCGAGCAGTGGGGCTGCGCCGGTCACCCCGGTGTCGACCTCCTGCTCGACAGCAGGGAGGAGCACGCCTGGATCCGCACCGCCCTGGCACCGGCGACCCCCTGCCTGGAAGTGGAGAACTCCGCCACCCGCAGCGGCGCCCCGATCGTCCTGGCCGCCTGCGCGCAGCAGAAGGGCATCGCCTTCCAGCAGCGCCCCGACCGCGTCGGCAACGAGATCCGGCGGGACGACCTCAGCGCCCTGTACGCGTACGACGACAAGGGGACGGTGCTCTTCAGGTTCCCGACGAACCAGGCCGGCGGCTTCGAGGTGCCCAGCACCCCGTACAGCTCGCCCCCCGGGACCTGGAACGCCGCCGAGAGCGGCTTCACCGCGGGCGACTTCAACGGGGACGGCCACCGCGACGCGGCGCTCTTCAAGGGCGCCCCGGACGGCTCCGCCGCGCTGCTCACCCTGCTGGGCGGGAAGGACGGCGGGTACGCGGCGCCGGTGAAGTCGTGGGAACGCCCGCCGGGCAACTGGTGGGGCAGCCGGACGAAGCTCACGGCGGGGGACTACGACGGCGACGGCCGCGACGAACTGGCCGCGTTCTACGGCTACCACGACGGCTCGGTGTCCCTGTGGCGCTTCGAGACCACCGCACAGGGCGGCTTCCAGACGCCGACCGTCCGGTGGAGAGCCCCGCCGGGCACCTGGAACTTCGACGAGAGCCACTTCGTCTCGGGCGACTACGACGCCGACGGCCGGTCCGACGTCCTGCTCTTCCAGGGCACCCGCGACGGCGCGGTGACGTTCCACACCCTGCTCGGCACGGCGGGCGAGGGCTTCGCCGCCCCGCTCACCTCCTGGTCCCGTCCGCCGGGCAACTGGTGGGGCAGTCAGACGAAGCTCACGGCGGGCGACTACGACGGCGACGGCCGCGACGAACTGGGCGCGCTCTACGGCTACCCCGACGGGTCGGTCTCCCTGTGGCGCTTCACACCGACCGGGCAGGGCGGCTTCGAGGTCCCGACCGTGGCGTGGAAGTCCCCCCAGGGCGCCTGGACCTTCCGGCACAGCCACGCCGCCTCCGGCGACTACAACGGGGACGGCCGCCAGGACATCGCCCTCTTCAAGGGCGAGAACAACGGCGTGGCGGCGCTCCTCACCCTGCTCGGCAAGCCCGAGGGCGGCCTGCACGCCCCGCTGACGTCCTGGGAGCGTCCCCCGGGCTCCTGGTACGGCGACCACGTCAGGCTGCCCACCACCTGACGGCGCGAACGCCCGCCGGGGGCCGGGGCGTTGCTCCGGCGCCGGTGTGCCGCGGCGGGGCGTTGGCTAGGGTGACGGACGGAGGGCCGGTCCCGGTGCCCCCGGACCGTGCGCGGAGGCCGGGCTGTGAGCGCGGGGCCGTTGTGAGACGTGTGAGCCGTGTCCGAGGCGACGGGGGCTTGGTGTGGGGACGACCGGGGCGTGGGCGGGCGCCGGGGCGCGCCCTCACCGTGTCGTACGGAGCCAGGAGCCGGAGAGCCGGCGCCGTCCGCCGGTCGCGGCGGGCCGGCGCGGGGCGGCCGGGCACGGCGGGGGAGTGAGCGGCCGGCCGGAGGCCGCGGTGCTGCCGTCACCGCTGCGCGCCTGGCTGGGACCGGTCGCGGTGCTCGCCGCGCTGGTGGTCGTCGTCCTCGGGGCCCTGTACGCCGGTCACGGCGAGCCCGGCACGGTGGACCGGTGGATCGTCGACCCGACGGCCGACAGCGTGCGGCCGCCGTGGCGGCGCGTCGCCCTGGCCACGGACTTCCTGGGGGAGCCCGCCGGAGCGGCGACGCTGGTCGTGGCCGCCGTGACGGGCTGCCTGCTGCTGCGGCGGCCCCGCGCGGCGGTGTTCGCCGTGGTCGGCACCGGCACGGCCGTGGCGGCGGTGACGCTGCTCAAGCCGCTGGTGGGGCGCACCATCCACGGCGACGGCAACCTGTCCTACCCGAGCGGCCACACCGCCTTCCTCACCGCGCTCGCCCTCACGGTGGCGCTGCTCGCGGCCGGCCGGCCCGGCGTCGGCAGGGCGGCCGGGGCGTCGCTGGTGCTCGCCGCGGCGCTGGTGGCCGGGGCCGCCATGGGGTGGGCGCAGGTCGCCCTGGGCGCGCACTATCCGACCGACGTCCTCGGCGGCTGGTGCGCCGCGCTGGCGGTGGTACCGGCGACGGGGTGGCTGGTCGACCGGGCGGCCGACCGGCTGGACGACCGGACGCCCGGCACCGGTCGGCGCGAGCCGCAGTGACGTGCCGTCACGCCCGGCGGCGGAACACCGGTCGCACCGGCCGCCCGCCCAGCCAGGGCGTGGGGTCACCGGCGTCCAGCGCCTTGCGGTACACCGCGCACGCCTGGGCCACCGCGCCGACGGTGTGCTCGATGTCGGCGTCGCTCAGCGCGGCGCTCACCACGAACGACGGCGCGAGCACCCCGCCCGCGAGGAGCCGGCGCAGGAACAGGGTGCGGTACTCCTGCGACGGCCGCCCGCCCCCGTCGAGGGTGGCGAACACCAGGTTGCTGGCCCGGCCCCGGACGACGACGTGGTCGCCGACGCCCGCGCCCGCCGCGGCCTCGCGGACACCGGCCGCCAACCGCTCGCCGAGCGCGTGCAGGCGGGCGGTGACGCCCTCCTCGACGTAGGTGGCCTGCACGGCCATCGCGGCGGCCAGGGAGTGCGTCTCCGCGCCATGCGTGGTGGACAGCAGGAACACCCGGTCGCCCGAGTGGCGAAGACCGCCCCGCTCCATGAGCGCGCGGCGCCCGGCGAGGGCGGACACGGCGAACCCGTTGCCGAGGGCCTTGCCGAACGTGGAGAGGTCGGGGACGACGCCGTACAGGCCCTGCGCGCCCGCCTCGGACCAGCGGAAACCGGTGATCATCTCGTCGAACACCAGGACGCAGCCGTGCCGGTCGGCAAGGTCGCGCAGGCCCGCCAGGTACCCGGGCGGGGGCTCGGTGTGGGTGGCGGGTTCGAGGACCAGGCAGGCGACCTTGTCCCGGTGGCGGGCGAGCAGCTCCTCCGTGGCGGCCAGGTCGCCGTAGGGGAACGCCACGGTGAGCTCGGTGGTCGCCGCCGGGACGCCCGCGGACAGCGGCGTGGTGCCGATGAACCAGTCGTCCACGGAGAAGAACGGGTGGTCGGCGCAGATCGCCACCCGGGGGCGGCCGGTGGCCGCGCGCGCGAGGCGCACGGCCGCCGTGGTGGCGTCGGAGCCGTTCTTCGCGAACTTCACCATCTCGGCGGTCGGCACCGTGGCCAGGAAGCGCTCGGCGGCCTCGACCTCCACGACGGACGGGCGGGCGAAGTTGCTGCCGCGGTCGAGCTGGCGCCGCACCGCCTCCGTCACGCGCGGGTGGGCGTGGCCGAGGCTGACCGACCGCAGCCCGGAGCCGTACTCGACGTAGCGGTTGCCGTCGACGTCCCACACGTGGGCGCCGCGGCCGTGGCTGATGACCGGGGCCAGGCCCTCGGGGTACTGGTCGTCGCCCTTGGCGTAGGTGTGCGCGCCCCCGGGGACCATGGCGTGCAGCCGCTCGTTCGCCGCCCGCGACCGGGGCAGGGTGAACTCTTCGTCGTCCACGGCGGGTTCAGCCCTCCCTCTGCTTCAGTACGTCGGCGAGGCTCGGCGCCCTCCGGTCCCGCCGGGACACGAGGGTGACCGGCAGCGGCCACGGAACGGCGAGCTCCGGGTCGTCGAAGGCGATCGTCACGTCCTCGGCCGGATCGTGCGGGCGGTCGATCCGGTACGAGGTGTCGGCGGACCCGGTCAGCGCCTGGAAGCCGTGCGCGCATCCCGCCGGGACGTACAGGGTCACCTGCGTGTCGCCGGACAGCTCGAAGGAGGCCACGTTGCGGTAGGTCGGCGAGTCGGGCCGCAGGTCCACGACGACGTCGAAGATCCTCCCGTACGAGCACCGCACCAGCTTGGCCTCGCCCGCGCCGGAGCGCAGGTGCAGACCGCGCACCACGCCCCGGGCCGAGCGGGAGAGGCTGTCCTGGACGAAGGCGCCCGGGTCGAGGCCCACCGAGCGGACCAGGTCGGCGTCGAAGGTGCGGCAGAAGAAGCCGCGCTCGTCGGCGTGGGGCGTCGGCTCGAAGAGGTAGGCGCCCTGGATCGCCGGGACCTCGGTCGCTTTCATGGGGTCTCCTGCCGTGCGGTGGCCTTGAACAGGGTTTCGGTCAAGGCGGTGAACTGGTGGGCGAGTTGCCGCGCGGCGTCCTCGTTCCGCTCGGCGAGGGTCCGCCGCAGCTCCGCCGATCGCTTCTCCAGCTCCCGGAACTGCTCGAGGAGCCGGTCGGCGTCGACCTCGCGGGCCGGGTGGCAGTACGCGCCGAGCCCCATCCGGTCCATGAGGGCGTCGCTCTTCGCCGCGTAACTGAGCGCGAGCGTGGGCGTGCCGGCCTTCAGCGCGCAGACCAGGTTGTGGTACCGGGTGGCCACCACGGCGTCGGCGGCCGCCGCCTCCCGCATCAGGTCGGTGAGACAGGCTGCTCCGGACGCCGTGACCAGGGGCGAGTCCACCGCTTCGACGATCGCGGCGACCACCGGCGCGTCACACGCGTCGCCGGTCAGCAGCCGGACGCGCCGGCCCTCCGCGACCAGCGCGCGCACGAACCGGGTCGTCCCGTCGAGGTAGCGGTGGTGGATCTCGTCGGCCCGGGCCCGGTCGTCGTTGCCGCCGTGGAAGTCCATGACGCCGACGCAGACCGTGCCCGGAGCAGCGGCCGCGGGCGGTGCCGGCAGGGCGAAGGCGAGGTCCGGGCAGACCTCGTCGCGCGCGGTGTCCACGCCCATGGCCCGCATCGCGTCGCGGGACAGGGTGTCGCGGTACGACCGGTACGCGGCGAGCCGTGCCGCCCAGCGCACCAGGGCCCGGGTCGGCCGGTCGCGGATCGCGTCCGCGCCGACGCCGACCAGCGCGACCCGGGTGCCGAACAGCCGGCCGCTCGCGCAGAGCAGGAACAGCGCGTACGGGAAGCCCCAGGGACGCAGCGGCAGCGTGGCCTCCAGGACGCCCATGCCGGGGACGATCACCACGTCGTGGCGGCGCACCCAGGCGGCGGTGCGGGCGGCGTCGACGAGTTTGCCCAGGCCCTTCGCCGCGACGGCGCCCGCGCGGGACGCGGTCCGGTACTCGCCGCGGTACCAGTGCAGCCGGGTCGCGGGGATGCCGTACCGGGCCGTGACGGTCCCGGGTCCGCCGCACAGCGCGTCCACGACCGCCTCCGGGTGCTCGGCGCGCACATGGCCGAGCACGGCTTCGAGCGACCCGTCGTTGCCGAGGTTGCCGGAGCCGAGCAGGCCGAACACCCCGACGCGGGCGGCGGTCACCCCTGCCGTCCCGCGCGCCCGGCCACGAGCGCGTCGACGGAGACGGTGAGCCGGTCCGGGTCGACCGGGGCGCGGTCCTCGACCCGCTCACCGGCGCCCGGCCGGGTCCGGCTGGCCATCCACGCGGCCAGGTGGCGGTAGCACGCCCGCCGGTCGGCCGAGGACAGCGGCGCTCGGCGGATCGCCGCGACGAAGCCCCAGACGTACTCGGCCAGCAGCCGGGGCGTCGGGTGCAGCACACCGGCCCGGCGCGGGTCCAGGTTGACGCACCGGGAGCGCTTGGACGGGTTCGCCCGCTCGGCGCGGGCCGGGTGGTCGCGGCGGAAGTACAGCAGCTCCGGCACCTGGTGGAAGCGCCCGTGCAGGGCGATCTCGGCGACGAACGTGCGGTCCGCGTGGTGGTAGCTGTCGTGCGGCTTCACCCGGCGCAGCACGTCGGCCCGCATCACCCCGTAGAAGTCGTCGCCGCCGGGCTCGAAGAGCAGGCTGCGGAAGCGCTCGGGCGCACGGGGCGAGTCGGTGGCGAGCGTGTACGCGTACGGGACCTTCACCTTGCCGTCGCCGTCGATGACGGCCTGGTCGGTGTGCGCCAGGACCACGTCGGGGTGTTCGTCCAGCGCCTCCACGCAGCGCCGCAGCAGGTCCCGGGCGTACAGGTCGTCGTGCGAGGCCCACTTGAACAGCTCGCCGCGGCAGCGCGTGAACACGTAGTTGTGGTTCGGCGCGGCACCGATGTTGCGGGGCAGCCGGAGGTAGCGGATACGCGTGTCCCGCGCGGCGTACGCGCGGCAGATGTCCTGGGTTGCGTCGGTCGAGGCGTTGTCGGTGATGACCAGCTCGAAGTCCTCGTAGGTCTGGCCGAGCAGGGCGTCGAGTGACTCGGCGAGGTACTCCTCGCCGTTGTACACGGGCAGGCCGATGCTCAGCCGGGGGTGTCTCCGAGGGGCAGTCATGACGTCCTCACTTCGGGAAGGGTGTTCTGCTGGTGCTCGCGCAGGGCCGACCGCAGGTGCAGCCACCACACGGCGGAGCCGCAGACGGTCGCGGCGGCGACGCCCCAGGCCGAGCCGGCGGTCCCGGCGAGGGCCGCGCCGCCGAGCCCGCCGCCCACGTAGCAGGCGGAGGCGATCAGTTGGCTGCGCAGGCTGCGCCGGGCCGCGCCGAGCGCGCGCAGGCCGGCCGCCGCGCCGGTGCCGAGTCCGGCGCCCGCCACGCCGAGCGTGACCGGCACGACGAGGTCCGACGCGGCGCCCCAGACGCCGCCGAGGACGAGTTCCCCGGCCCGGTCCGGCACGAGGAGCAGCGCCCCGCCCCACAGCAGCGCGGCGGCGGCCTGTCCGCCGCCGAGCACGAGGCAGAACGGGCCGAGGCGGTGCGGGGCCCGCCGCAGCACGCGTGCCGCCTCCGCGACGGTGACCAGGGAGAGCCCCATCAGGAGGGCGAGGAAGGGGCCGAGCAGGAGTTCCGCGCCCCGGATGACGCCCACCGCGCCGACGCCGACGATCGCGCCGAGCCCGTACGCCCGGAGCTGGCTCGCGCCGCTGTTGCTGACGTTCTCGACCAGGTACCGGGAGCCGAGGTCGCGGTGGTCGCGCAGCCACGCGCGCGCTCCGGTCAGGTGGGGCCGGACGCCGGACTGGAAGCAGCCGTACGCCGCGGCCACGGCCGCGGATCCGCCCCAGGCGAGCACGAAGGCGGCCACGGTACCCACGCGACCCGCCAGCACCAGGGCCGGGACGAGCGCGACCCCCCACACGAGGTCGTTGAGGAACGCCTTGCGCCCGGCCCCGGCGGCGAAGAACGCGAACCGCCACGCGTCCTGCAGCAGCAGCCCCGGCAGGACGACACCGAGGCAGGCGAACGCGGTCCCCACCCGGCCGCCGAAGGCGAGCCCCGCCACCAGGGACACCGCGCCGAGGGCGGTACCGGCGCCGAGCGCGGTACCCGCCGACCGGGCCGCCGCCCCGCGCCAGGACGCCTCCGGCACGCCGCTGAAGCGCACCATGAGCGGGTCGGTGGCCAGGCCGCGGGAGACGTTGAGGACCACGCCGTAGGTCACCCACGCCAGGCTGAACACGCCGAACGCGGTCAGCCCGAGCGAGCGCGCCACGTAGATGCCCACCGCGAAGTTGGTCATGCTGGAGGCCGCCTGGTCGGCGAGGCCCCAGGACAGCCGTCCGGCGACGGCCCACCGGGTGGATCCGCCCGGCGGCCGCGTTCGCCCGCTCCCGGTGGTCATCGGCGTCACGCCTTGAGCAGCCCGGCGGCGGCCAGGGCGTCGGCCGCGGCGGCGACGGTGTCGAACGAGAGGCCGGACCGCTCGGCCACGTCGAGCAGGCCGTGCTCGCCGTCGGAGAGGCTGAGCACCCACAGCATGGCCATCTGCGCCTGCTTGGCGTCGCTGCGGCCGCCGATCGCGTCGTACAGCCCGCGCCGCCCCAACTGCGGTTCGCCGTACGGGCTGAGGTTGACGTACCGCCGGTTGCGGTCGAGGACGGCGAACGCCTCGCGGCAGACGGCGAGCGTGTCCGCCATCGCCTCCGGGGCGACGAAGTCCAGATCGTCCGCCGAGGTGTGGTACTCGGGGTAGCCGGCGTACGGGGTCCGGGTGAGCGAGCCCACGCCGAGGTCGAACCCGGGGGAGCAGAACTGCCGCTCGTCGTAGCCGTAGGGCGTGAACTCCCTGATCTCGTGCGGCCGTTCGGAGGTGGTGAGGACGTGCCGCAGCACCTGGTCGATCTCCGCGTCGCCGCGCCTGCTCCGCTTGTACGTCAGGTGGCCCCGGTCACCGGCGCAGGCCAGCACCAGGCCGTGTTTGACCAGGCCGATCCGCTCCCTGTTCCGGGCCAGCCAGGTGATCGCCCCGATGGTGCCGGGCGCGAAGAGGAACCGGTAGGTGTAGTAGGGGCTCCGCCGCGCCAGCTCCCGGGCCAGGAACGTGGCCACCGCGATGCCCGCCAGGTTGTCGTTGGCCAGCGACGGGTGGCAGACGTGGCAGGAGACGACGACCTCGTCGGGGACCCGGCCGGGGACCACGTGCTCGGCGTAGGTGAGGTGGCCGTCGGCGAGCGTGGAGTCGATCCGCACCTCGTACGTACCGTCCGGCAGCGCGTCCAGGGTCTCCTGCGCCAGGCAGAACCCCCAGTCCGGCTTGTAGTAGCTGGTGCGGTACGGCACCCAGGACGGGTGCTCCGGCAGGGTGTGCAGGTGCGGGCGCAGCTCGGCCAGCGGCATCGTGGCCGACACCGGCACGCTGTAGCCGAGCACGTGCAGGCTCGACGCGGCGAAGTCGACGACCCGGCGGCCGGAGGCGTCGGCGACGTACGCGTCCCGGATGTTCCACTCCTGCGGCACCGTCCAGTCGAGCACCCGCGTCCCGGTCGGCACCTCGTGCACGTCCAGCGGGACGTACTCGCCGACGATGTCCAGGGTGGCGCGCACCCCGTCCCCGGTGATGCTCCGGCACAGCGGGTACAGCCGCTCCACCAGGGCGTACATCTCCTCGCCGGTCGCGGTCTGCGGCCGTACGCCCACCGGCCGTTCGCCCGTCGCGGTGTCCGGCTCCTGACCCGCCGCGGTCTGCGGCCTCTCGCCCGCCGTGGTCACCGGCGCCGCCGCAGGGTGTCGTCGACCGCGCCCGCGTCCGACGCCGCGCGCAGCACGGCCAGGCGGGTGAAGCGCTGCTCGAAGCCCTCGCGGGTCAGCCCGTGCGCGCGGTAGGCGTCGGCGAGTTCGAGGGCGCCCCGCTTCACCGTCCACGCGCAGTCGAATCCGGGACCCCCCGCCAACGCAGCGCGGAACCGGGAGAAGTCCACCCGGTAGGAGCGCGGGTCGGCGCCGGTCTCGCCGGTGATCTTCACCTGGGAGCCGGACACCGCCTCGGCGACCTGTGCGGCGATCTCGGCGACGGTGACGTTGTTGGTCTCGCTGCCGATGTTGAAGGCCCGGTCGTGGACCGCCTCGCGCGGCGCGGCCAGTGCGGCCGTGAAGGCCCGCGCGATGTCGGCGGCGTGCACCAGCGGGCGCCAGGGGGTGCCGTCGGACAGCACGAGGACCTCGCCGGACAGCAGCGCGTGGCCCACCAGGTTGTTCAGCACGATGTCGGCGCGCAGCCGGGGCGAGTACCCGAACGCGGTGGCGTTGCGCAGGAACACCGGGCTGAAGTCGCCGTCGGCCAGCGCGTGCAGGTCGTCCTCCACCCGCACCTTGGACTCCGCGTACGGCGTGACGGGGCGCAGCGGGGCGTCCTCGTCCACCAGGTCGTCACCGCCGGCGGCGCCGTAGACCGAGCACGTCGACGCGTACAGGAAGCGCCGCACCCCGGCGTCGCGGGCCAGTCGGGCGAGGCGTACGGAGGCGTGGTGGTTGATGTCGTAGGTGAGCTCCGGCGCCAGCGCGCCCAGCGGGTCGTTGGAGAGCGCGGCCAGGTGGATCACGGCGTCCACCCCGGCGACGTGGTCGGCGGTGACGTCGCGCAGGTCCACCTGGTGCCCCGGCGGGTCCGCGGGCGGCGGGCCGAGGACGCAGTCGGCGAACAGGCCGGCGTCGAGACCGACGACCTCGTGCCCGGCGGCCGCGAGGACCGGGGCCATCACGGTGCCCAGGTAGCCCTGGTGTCCGGTCAGCAGCACGCGCAAGGTTCAGTCCCCCAGGTCCGGGTTCGGGTTCAGGTTCGGGGTGAGGTTCAGAGTGAGTTTGGTGACGGCGAACGCCTCGGCGTAGCGCGCGTGGCATTCGATGCCGCGGATCCGCGCGAGGCCGAGGAAGGCATCCCGGTCGTACCAGGGCCGGTGCCGCTGCGAGGGGTAGTGCTCCTGCAGGAGCCGCACCTTCTCCTCGGCGGTCTCCGGGGCCAGCGGCTGGTACGCCGTCATCCGGCCGAGGTCGCCGTCCCACTTGACGATCTCGTAGCCGAGCACGAGGTGGTCGCGGAACGCGGTGGTCACGAGCTGCGCCAGGCCGCGGTGGTCCTGGTGCGCGTCGTCGGCGCGCGGGGCGAGGACCAGGTCGGGATCGGCCCGCTCGCGCAGCTCCTCGACCGCGGACTTGGCCTCGTCCCAGTGCGCGGGCAGCCGGCCGTCCGGCAGCTTGAGCACGGTCAGGCGCAGGTCGGCGCCCGGGCAGAAGGCGGCGAGCGCGGCCCGCTCCTCCCGCTCCCGCTCGCCGCCCCCGCCGGAGAGCACCAGCGCCTCGACGCGGAGGCCCGGCCGCGCGCGGCACAGCGCGAGCAGGGTGCCGCCGGCGCCGATGGCGATGTCGTCGCAGTGCGCGCCCAGGGCGACGAGCCGGTCCAGGCGCCCGGCGCCGAGCCGGATCACGCGCCCGCCCCGACGCCGCCCCCGGCGACGGGCACGCCGCTCCCGGCGACCGGCACACCGCCCCCGGCGACCGGCACAGCGCCCCCGGCGACGGGCACGCCGCCCCTGGTGACGGGCATGCCGTCCCGCTCCCACACGGCCCACGGCCGCTCGCCCCGGGCGTAGGCGGCGTCGAGCGCGGCCCGCTCCTTCACGGTGTCGGTCGGCTTCCAGAAGCCGCGGTGCCGGTGCGCCACCAGGCGGCCGCGCTTGGCCAGTTGGGCGCATCCGTCGGCGACCAGGTCCCCGTTCTCGGGTATGTGGTCGAAGACCTCCTGGCGGAGCACGAAGTAGCCGCCGTTCTCCCACAGCGGCAGCTCGCTCACCGCGGTGATGCCCCCCACCAGGCCGTCCTCGCCCAGGTCCACGCAGTGGAACGAGGACTGCGGCGGCACCACCATCATCGACGCCCCGGCGTCCCGCCCGGCGAAGTGGTCGATCATCTCCGGCAGCGGGGCGTCGGTCAGCACGTCGGCGTAGTTGGCGAGGAACATCTCGTCGCCGTCCAGGTGGTGCCGCACCCGGCGCAGGCGCTCCCCGATGGGCGACTCGATGCCGGTCTGCGCGAACGTGATCGTCCAGTCCGCGATGTCCGTCGAAAGCAGCTCGGTCCGCCCGCCGCGCAGGACGAAGTCGTTGGACGCCGTCTCCTCGTAGGTGAGGAAGAAGTCCTTGATGTGGTGCGCCCCGTAGCCGAGGCACAGGATGAACTCGGTGTGCCCGTAGTACGCGTAGTAGCGCATGACGTGCCAGATCAGCGGGCGCGGGCCGACCATGGCCATCGGCTTGGGCACGTCGTCGGCGGCTCCGTTGCGCATGCGCAGCCCGTAACCGCCGCAGAACAGGACGACCTTCATGCTGTGACCTTTCCGGACGCGACGTCGACGACGCTCAGTTCGGGGATGGGGAAGACGAGGCGGCCGCCCCAGTCGCCCACGAAGGACAGCTGCCCGACCAGCTCGGCCCGCAGGTTCCACGGCAGGACGAGCACGTAGTCCGGCCGGTCGGCGGCGATCCGCTCGGGCGGCAGGATCGGGACGCGGGTGCCCGGGGTGTACCGGCCGTGCTTGTGCGGGTTGCGGTCGACGGTGTAGGGCAGCAGGTCGGGCCGGATGCCGCAGTGGTTGAGGAGGGTGTTGCCCTTGCCCGGGGCGCCGTAGCCGACGACCGTCTCGCCGCGCTCGGCCGCCTCGATGAGGAACCGCAGCAGGTCCCGGCGCACCTTCGCCACCCGGGCGGCGAACTCGGTGTACCCGGACAGCTCCTGGAGCCCGGCGGCCTTCTCCCGGTCCAGCACGTCCGCCACCCGGCGGGACGGTTCGCCCGCCGCCCCGTCCGGGCGGGCCCACAGCCGGAGCGAGCCGCCGTGCGTGGGCAGCAGCTCGACGTCCACGAGCGTGAGACCGCCGCTCGCGAGGGCCCGGGCCGCGGAGGCGACCGTGTAGTACTGGAAGTGCTCGTGGTAGACGGTGTCGTACTGGTTCTTCTCGATCAAAGTCAGCAGGTGCTGCACCTCGACGGAGACCCAGCCGTCGTCGGCGACCAGGGCGCGCAGCCCCTTGGTGAACCCGATGACGTCGGGGATGTGCGCGTACACGTTGTTGGCCACGACCAGGTGCGCCGGGCCGTGCTCGGCGCGGACGGCGGCGCCGGTCGCCGGGTCCAGGAACTCCGTGAGCGTGGGCACCCCCGCCTCCCGTGCCGCGGCGCCGACGTTCACCGACGGCTCGATGCCCAGGCAGCGGATTCCGCGGTCGACCAGGTGCCGCAGCAGGTACCCGTCGTTGCTCGCGACCTCGACCACGAAGGCGTCGGGGCCGAGGCCCAGGCGCTCCACGGCACCGGCGACGTACGTGCGGGCGTGCTCCACCCACGACGTCGAGTAGGAGGAGAAGTACGCGTACTGCGTGAACGTCTCCTCCGGCGTGATCAGCGCGGGGATCTGCGCCAGCCAGCAGTCGGTGCACACCCGCAGGTGCAGCGGGTACGTCGGCTCCGGCTCGTCCAGTTGCTCCGCGGCGAGGAAGCTCTCGCACGGCGGGGTCGCCCCCAGGTCGACGACGCTCGCCAGCGCCGCCGACCCGCACAGTCGGCATCGTGTCATCTTCTGCCCCCATCCCTGCTCGCGCGGGCCCCCCGCCGCGAGCCACTGCTTGCGTCTCCTGCCGGCGGCGGGCCTTCCCCGCCGCCGGACCGTCCCGCGATCGCGGTGCGGTACCCCTCCACCAGGCGCTCCAGGCCGACGGCCGGGCTGAACCCCCGCTCGTAACGGCGCCGGGCCGCCCGGCCCCACTCCTGGTTGCGCGCGGGCTCGGCGGTGATCCGGCGGATGCACGCCGCGAGCGAGGCGGGCTCGCCCGGGCGGTGCAGCAGCCCGGTCACGCCGTCCTCGACCAGCTCGACGAAAGCGCCGTGGCCGGCGGCGACGGCCGGGACCCCCGCCGCCATCGCCTCCACGACCACCAGGCCGAACGTCTCCAGCCACGTCGAGGGGGCGACCACGGCGACCGCCCGCGCGACGGCCTGGCGGCACCGCGCCGGGTCGTACAGGCCGGCGTACCGCACGTCGTCCCGGCCCGCCGCCCAGGCCCTCACCTCGCGCTCCAGCGGCCCCGCGCCCGCGATGACGAGCGGCACGCCCACCCCGCCGCCCGCCGCGATCTCGTCCCACGCGGCCATGAGCAGCCGTACGCCCTTGGTCTCCGCGAGCCGGCCGAGGTGGAGCAGGTACTCCCCGGGGCCCTCGCGGCGGACGTCCGGCTCGGGCACGAAGTTGTGCTTCACCACGAGGCGTTCGGGCGGCATGCCGGAGCGCACCAGGGTGTCGCGCTGCGCCGCGGAGATGCAGAAGAACCGCTCCACGCCGGACCACCACCGCCGCCGGTTCACCGAAAGGCCGACCGCGAGCGGCACCGTCGCGAGGCGGGAGCCGCGGTAGCAGCCGTGCCGGACGGCGGGCAGCGGGACGGCCGACCCGACGCACTCGGTGCACGGGCGGCCGTCCCGCCGCAGGGTGCCCGGCGGGCAGACCTGCGTGTAGTTGTGCAGCGTGGCGACGGCGGGCACACCGGCGTCGGCGCAGGCGGCGAGGACCGCGGGTGACAGGAGCGGGAAGACGTTGTGGACGTGCACCACGTCCGGCCGCTCGGCGCGGAGCCGGGCGGCGAGCTCCTTGCGGACCGCCGGGTTCCACGGCACGAGCAGCGGCACCGCGGCCTTGGCGGGCAGGGACCGGGCGGCGATGTCGTCGCTGCGCCGCTCGAACACGCCGACCCGGTGGCCGGCCGCGCGCAGCAGCTCCACCTCCTGGTCGACGACCTTGTTCTCGCCGCTCGGCTGCGCCGATGCGTAGCGGTTGTGCACCACCAGCACGTGCATGCTCAGGTCACCTCCGGATTCCGGGCCCAGCGCGGGACGCGTCGGCGACGGGTCGTGGGCGCCGGCAGGGGCGTGGCCGCGGCGGGCGCCGCGAGGAGCGAGGCGGCCACGGTCAGGTGCAGCAGGTACGGCGAGGCGTCGCCCAGGCCGGCCTCGGTGTACGAGGCGATGGCGCAGTAGCTGATCAGGAAGAGGGCGCAGGCCCGCGACAGCGACGGCGGCCGCAGCAGCGCGACGCCGCCGAGCACGAGGACGGCCGCCGCCACGAGGGTGACGCCCGTCCAGCCCTGCTCGTGGTACACGGCCAGCCAGCTGTTGTCGATGGGCAGCCCGCCGAACGACTTGTCGCCCAGGCCCACGCCGAACGCCTTCTCCACGGTCGAGCGGTCCGCCGCGAGCAGGGCGTCCCAGACCTTGGCCCGCCCGGTGAGGCTGGTGAGGTGCTCCTGGCTCTGGCCGCGCAGGAACCACGCCCGCAGCGCGGAGGCGAACCCCACCGCGGCGACCGCGGCGCACAGCACCGTCCAGGTGAAGAACCGGCGGGCCGCGGTGCTCGTCAGGACGAGCGAGCCGATCGCCACCACCAGGCCGATGAGCAGGCCGAGCGTGGCCGTCCGGGTGTGGGTCAGCGCGAGCAGGACGAGCGAGGGCACGATGACGACCGCCGCGCTGGTCCGGTCGGTCCTGCGGCCCAGGACGAGCAGCACGGTGAGCCCGGTGATCACCGCGGCGTACTGTCCGATCTGCGGCGGGGTGAGCGGCCACAGCGCGCCGACGAGGCGCCCGCCGTAGAGGTCGGGCAGGGCCGCGCCCGGGGAGACGGCCAGGCCCGCGGCCACCGAGCCGAGCACCGCGAAGTACATCCGGATGTGGTGCCGGACGAACGTCACCTCGCCGTCCCACCAGCGGCTGAGCAGCCACAGCGTGGCGACGAAGAGGGCCAGCCGGGCGCAGCGGAACAGCGCGCCGAGGCCCGACTCCAGTTGCAGGCTGGACAGCACGCTCGGCACGAGCAGCAGGGTGAGCAGGAGCAGGAAGGCGCTGGCGCGGACGCGCAGCCGCAGGTTCAGCGCGAGCGCCAGCGTGAACGCGGCCACCAGCGCGCCCATGGTGACGAGCTGGATGAGGGAGCGGGGCAGCGGGACGATGGTCCGCGCCCCGGCGGAGCCGAGCGTGTTCAGGACCAGCAGCCCCCACACGACCCCGACGGCCCCCGGCGCGCCCGGCCGCGGGCTGCCCGCGGCCTCCACCCCGGCGTGCGGCGGCTCAGGCCGCGGGCTGCCCGTGGCCTCCGCTCCGCCGTGCAGCGGCTCCCGCTCCACCTCAACCACCCGCCCGTACGTCGAGGGTGCTGCCCGCGTCCTGCTCGTAGGGCGCGCTCTGCCACTGGCCGAAGTCGAGCACCCGGCTCGGGTCGTGGGCGACGAACTTCCACGGGCCGAGGTAGACGTTGTCGTGCCAGCGGTTGTGCTGCTTGTGCGTGATCGCCTCGGCCACCCGCCGGCCCTGGTAGGGCGACCAGTCCGGGTACGTGCCGTAGTTGGCGAGCACCGCCATGCGGTCGCACTTCGCGGTGCACCGCACGACGGACGGGTCCAGGACGAAGCGGTTGCCGTGGATGTCCACCCGCTGCGTCCTCCACCGGCAGTCGTCGTAGAGCGGCGCGGTGGCGATCGCCGGCCGCGCGCAGCGGTCGGTGTCCCGCACCAGCAGCGTGCAGTCACCGGTGGAGGTGTTGGCCGGGCTGTTGCAGAACCGGTCGGCGTTCTCCCACAGGGTGATGCCGGACCAGTTGTCCTCCAGCACGTTCCGGTAGATCTCGATCTTGTCGGTACGGGCCTTCACCCGTGGTTCGCCACCGGACTCGGAGAGGTAGACCGTGGCGAACGGGAAGGTGTCGCCGCGGTCGGCGTACCTGCGGCCCTCGACCCAGTTGTTCCGCCGGATCGTGTTCTTCCGGATGACCGCGTTGTAGCTGGTCTCGTAGATCAGCGCGGCGCCGTCGTTGGCCTCAAGGACGTTGTCCTCGATGCGGAAGTCGTTGTTGTTGGTGTCCGCCCACAGCCCCGCCCCGCGGTTGTCGTGCACCCAGTTGCCGCGTACGTCGGCGCCGTCGACGGCCCAGAACTTGACGCCCCCGGTGCAGCCGCAGCCCTTGCGGCGCCGCTCCCAGTCGTCGGTGTTGTTGCCGGTGATCTCGTTGCCCTCGACCACCAGGTCCGTCAGAGGGCCGTCGTCCTTGTACGCGTTCATGCCGTACTGGCCGTTGCCGCGCAGGCAGCTCGCGCGGACCCGCTGGCGGGCGCCGGCCATGAGCCCGGCGCCGGAGTTGTGCTGGATCGTGACGTGCTCGATCACCCAGCCGTCGGCGGAGTCGTGGTTGACCACGCCCTCGTCCGGCGGCGCCTGGAAGCGCTGCACCGTCAGATGGCGGATGGTGACGTCGCGGGCGCCGCCGCCGAACGCGTACTGGTTCTTCTTCCGGCCGTCGAGGACCGCGCCCGGCGCGCCGAGGTAGCGGTTGCCCCGCTTGGGGACGACCTGGGCGTAGCGGCCCGGGGCGAGCCGGTGCGTGCCGGGCCGCAGCCAGAACGTGGTGCGCGGCGGGTGGCCGCGGGTCTTCGCGGCCAGGTCGCCGACCACCGCGGGGTCGACCGGCACCGCGCCCGCCGGTGCCTTCGCCGGCCCGGCCGCGGGCTTCGCGCACACCCGGGCCACGGCCGCGGAGGGCCCGGCGGTCGGCTCCGCCCGGGCGTCCGGCGCGCTGTCACAGCCGGTCACCGCCAGCAGGGCCAGCGCCAGCGGTGCCGCCGGCCACGCCCCCTTCCGCCACGTGATTCCCACGCGCCCCCCTAGCTGCGGAACCTGAGCACGGTGGTGAACCCCCGCGCGCTCTCGGTGAAGCCGGTGCCGACCAGCGTGGTCGCGGGCTCCTTGCGCCCGAAGCCGGGGGAGTACCAGCCGAGGGGCGGGTCCGTCGCGCCGCGGTGCGCCCGCCAGCACAGCTCCCTGGGCAGGTCGAGCACCGCGGAGCGGTCCTCGCCGTCCCGCGTCCAGGTGAGCACCGCCCGGTTCCCCGCCAGGTCCGCGGTGACGGCCGGGCCGAGGTGGAACGCCAGCCGCGCGGCCCGGCGCGGGCCGCGCACCTCGTCCACCACGCGCAGCTCCCGGCGCGCGGCGGTCAGCTCCACCCGGCGGCGGTGCACGGAGCCCCGGTAGCCGTCGTGCTCGGCGCACCAGCGGGCCGTCCCGCCGTCGGCGCCGGCCGGCTCCGCGACCAGGACGCGGCTGCGGGCGTGCCGGGTCCACAGGAACGGGCCGCCGGACACCGACTGGTCGGCGTCGTCCAGTTGCAGGGTGTTGTGGCCGAGGGTCGACCGGAAGTACCGCCGCCACTCGGGCTGCCCGTGGTAGCAGAAGGTGCCCGGGTCGGCGAGCACGTCGACCCCGTCGTGCCGGACCTCGACGGACAGCGCGTCCGCGTGGGCGTGCGCGGCGATGCCCAGGAAGCCGTGCGGGCCGCCGTCGCAGCGGCACCAGATCTCCGCCGGGCCGCGCAGCAGGGTCATGCCCGCGTCGGCGAAGTGGTCCGGCCGCGCGGTGGGGCGGGCCGCGGCCCGCGCGGTTCCCGGACGCGCGGACGGCCGGACGAGCGCGGCGAGCAGCGGGGTGCGCACGTCGGTGCCGGTCACCTCGGGCCACCAGGCGAGCCGGCCGAACACGGCGTCCCCGGTGGCGAGGAGCGAGGCCCAGCGGTCGGTGCCCGCGCCGTCCAGGACCAGGCCGTGCCCGTCGTCGGCGTCCCCCTGGCGCGGCGGCCGCAACCGGTTGTCGACGACGGCCGCGAGCGCGTCGGTCATCCGCAGGAGCACCGGGCGGACCGGCGCGGGCACCGGCACCCCGGCGGCGTCGGCCTCGGCCACGGCGGCCAGGCCGAGTTCGAGGACGAGCCCGTGGTACTCGGTGGCCAGTTCCCGGTTGAGGCCGGAGGGGAAGGTGTTGGCGGGCAGGTGCCGCGCGAGGGACCGCAGCGCCTCGGCCCGCCACCGCGGCGAGTCGGGGAACCAGCCGAACGCGCAGGCCGCGGCGGCCTGTCCGGCGGCCTCGGCGATGACGTGGTTGTTCGCCGATGTGCCCCGGCTGGGGAAGGCGGCGAGCCAGCGCTGGTGGTACCAGATCTGCTCGCACGCCACCGGGTTGCCCTCGAACAGGCCGGCCGCGCCCGGCCAGCCGTCGAGCAGCCGGCGGATCCACACCCAGGACAGCAGCCGGATGCCCAGCTCGATGCCGCTGATCCAGTGCACGCCGCGCAGCGGCGGGTTGGCCGCCCACCACGACCGCAGGTGCGCGGCCACGCGCGCGGCGTACCGCTCGTCGCCGGTCAGCGCGTAGGCGGCGGCGAGCTGGGTGAGGTACTGGTGCCGGGACGGCTCCCAGATCTGCTTGATGTCCCCGACCGCGTCCTCGTTCCGGTACGGCACGTCGAAGGCGTGGCCCCAGGGCGCGCGGCGCCCGGTCTTCGGGTCGTACCACCAATCCGGATCGGTCAGGTCGTCGCGGACCACCCCGAAGTACGCGACGTGCCCGGCGAGCAGCCGGTCCGCCTCCGCGACGAGGCGCTTCGCGGCGTCCGGCGGCACCGCGTCGAGCGCCCCGGCGGGCAGGACCGCGGTGAACCGGGCGCCGGTCACGGCCGGGGCGTCCGGCCGCGCCGACCGCCAGCGCCGCCTGCGCACCGCGTCGCCCACCCGGCCGCCGACCTCCCGCGGCCCCATCCGGGACAGGCGCCGCAGGTACCAGCCCGGGCCCGTGCTCATCGCGTCCTCGCCAACGTCACCGGCGCGCCCCCGGCCAGGCTCGCGCGCACGGCGAGGGTGGCCGCCGTGGTGGCGGCCAGGGACTCCAGCGGCACCGGCATCGGGCCGCCCGTCCGCACGGCCTTGACGAACGCGGCCAGCTCGGCCTGCTGGCCCTTGTCCCGGGCCTTGGGCAGCCGCGAACTGACCCACCGCTTGCGGGTGTACACCGAGGCCCGGACGAAGTCGTCGAGCCGCAGCGCCTTGCCGTCCGCGACCAGGTCCAGCGTCTCCTTGGGGAGGCTCGCCGGGCCGGAGGTGACGTAGCTGACGGTGGCGGTGGACCCGTCCGGGTAGCGGAGCACGACCTGGAGGTCCTCGGTGCCCGCCGGGGCAGTCGCGTACACCGAGACCGGGTCGGCCCCGAGCAGCCAGCTCACCGTGTCGACGAAGTGCCCGCCCTCTCCGGCGAACCGCGAGCCCTCGGTCGCCTCCCGCAGGTACCAACTGCCGTGGTCCAGGCGGCCCGCGTTGACCAGGTAGCGGACGCTCGCCGGACCGGTCCGGACGCCGAACCGGTCCCGGGCCTCCCGCAGCAGCGGCGCGAACCGGCGGTTGAAGCCCACCTGGATCCGGTCGTTGCCGGACTCCTCCACCGCCGCGAGCACCCCGGCCAGCTCCTCCTCGGTGAGGGCCAGGGGCTTCTCCACGAACACCGCCTTGCCGGCGAGCAGGGCCCTGCGGGTCAGCTCGGCGTGCGAGCTGTGCCGGGTGACCACGAAGACCGCGTCGACGGACTTGTCACCGAGTACGGCGTCCAGGTCGGTGGTGGCCTCGGCGAAGCCGAACTTCCGCCGCGCGTTGGCCGCGGACAGCGCCGTCGTGGTGACCACCGTGGACAGCTCGACGCCGTCGCGCCCGGCCAGGTGCGGCAGCAGCATCGACGTCGCATAGGTGCCCGCGCCGACGAAGGCGAGCCGCACCGGCGACGCGGCGGGCCTGGGCGGACCCGGCCGCACGCGCACCGCGGGCACCGCCACCGACGGGGCCTCGGCAGCCACGGCCGTCCCGGAGCGGCCGGCGTAGCGGAACAGCACGGCCACGGCCTTCAGGTCGCCGTCCTTCAGGCGCTGGTACGTCGCGACGGCGTCGTCGAAGTCGGCGACGTGGGAGACCAGGGGCGCCACGTCGACGCGGCCGCGGGCGACGAGGTCGAGGAAGCACGCCAGGTTGCGGCGCTCGGTCCAGCGCACGTAGCCGATCGGGTAGTCCCGCCCCTGGAGCTCGTACTCCGGGTCGTAGCGCCCGGGGCCGTAGCTGCGGGAGAAGCGGACGTCGAGCTCCTTCTCGTAGTACGCGTTCCACGGCAGGTCCAGGCGGCACTTGCCGATGTCGACGACCCGGCCGCGGTCCCGGCAGAGCCGGGCGGCCAGCTCGACGGGCTGGTTGCTGTCGCCGCCCGCGGCCAGGTACACGTGGTCCACGCCGTGGCCGTCGGTGAGCCCGGCGACGGCGGCCTCCACGGCAGCGGACGCGGGGTCGCCGCAGGCCGCGGCCCCCAGGCGCTCGGCGAGCGCGCAGCGCGCCGGGTCGGGGTCGACGCCGACGACGCGGACCCCCGAGGCGGTGAGGAGCTGCGCCACGAGCTGCCCGATCAGGCCGAGGCCGATGACCAGCGCCACGTCGCCGAGGTGCGGCTCGCCCCGGCGGACGCCCTGCAGCGCGATCGCCCCGACGGTGCCGAACGCCGCGTGCCGCGGGGCCAGGCCCTCCGGCACGCGCGCGTAGAGGTTCTTCGGCACCCAGTTCACCTCGGCGTGCAGCGCGTGCTCGTTGCCCGCGCACGCCACGACGTCGCCCACCGCCACGTCGTCGATCCCGGCGCCGACCTGCTCGACCACCCCGCACAGCGAGTAGCCGAGCGGCGTGTAGGAGTCCAGCTTGCCCATCACCTTGCGGTAGGTGGCGGGCACCCCGTTGGTGGCCACGCTCTGCATGACCTTGGCCACCTGGTCCGGCCGGGAGCGGGCCTTGCCCACCATCGACAGGCCGGCCTCGGACACCTTCATCAGCTCGGTGCCGGTGGATATCAGCGAGTACGAGCTGCGCACCAGCACACCGCCCGGCTTGCACCCCGGCACCGGCACGTCGAGCACCGCCAGCTCGCCGCTCTTGTAGTTCTGCACAACCTGTTTCACCGAAGTCCCCTTGTTCCTCCGCCGTCAGGCGAGATCTCTACGCCGTCAGGCGAGCGTTGTCGCCGGACCCGGAGGTCGCGCCGCGATACCAGTACTCGAGGGTCAGCACATGCCACAGATGCTTGGAGAAGTCCCGCTGCCCGGCGGCGTCCTCGGCCACCAGCCGCGCCAGCGCGTCGCGGCGCAGGATCCCGGAGGAGACGAGCACGCCGTCGTGGACCACCTCGCGCACCAGCGGCGCCAGGTCCCGGCTCATCCAGGCGCGCAGCGGCGCGCTGAACAGGCCCTTGGGCCGGTACACGATCTCCTTGGGCAGGACCGAGGCGGCCGCCTCCTTCAGCACGGCCTTGCCCTGCCGGCCGACGACCTTGCGGTCGCCGGGCACCGCGAACGCCGCCTCGACCACCCCGACGTCCACGTACGGCACCCGCACCTCGGTCGACGCGGCCATGCTGGAGCGGTCCGTGTACGCGAGGTTCAGGCCCGGCAGGAACATCCGGGCGTCCCCCAGGCACATGCGGTTGACGAAGTCGTCCAGGTCGTTGTCCTGGTAGACGTCCGCGTGCTCGGCCAGGACGTCGTCGACCGCCCCGGCCAGGTCCGGAGCGACCAGGCCGAGCAGCTCGTCCCGGTCGTACAGGGTGTAGCTGCGCCGGAACGCCGTCTCCTCCGGCAGCTCCGCGAAGGACAGGAACCGCTTCGCGAACCGCACCGAGCGGTACCCCCGGCGGCTCGTGGCGACCGGCAGCCGCCCCACGGCCCCGGCGACCCCGCGCCGCAGGGCCCGCGGGACGCGCTGGTAGCGCAGCGCCAGCAGGTTGGCCAGGTGCTTGCGGTACCCGGCGAACAGCTCGTCGGCGCCCATCCCCGAGAGCATCACCTTCACCCCGGCCTCCCGGGCGGCCCGGCAGATCAAGTACGTGTTGATCGCGGCGGGGTCGCCGATCGGCTCGTCCAGGTGGTACGTCATCCGCGGCAGCAGGTCGAGCACGTCCGGGGCGATCTCGATCTCGTGCAGGTCGACGCCGAACTCCCCGGCCACCTGCCGGGCGTACCGCAGGTCGTCCGGCATCGCCTCGAACCGGGCGTCCTCGGCGCGGAACCCGATCGTGTACGCGGAGATCCCGGGCCGGTGGCGGGCCGCGAGCGCGGTCAGATAGCTGGAGTCGAGGCCGCCGGAGAGGAAGGTCGCCACGGGCACGTCGGACAGCAGGTGCTGCCGCGTCGACTCCTCGACCACGGCGGCCAGGTCCGGCAGTTCGCCCGCCCGGGCCTGCTCCTGCCCCTCGGCGGCGACGTCCTTCAGGCTCCAGTACCGGCCGCGCTCCACGCGCCCGTCGGGACGCAACCGCAGCCAGCTCCCCGGCGGCAGCTTCTCCGCCTCGCGGAACGCGCAGCGCGAGTCCGGCACCCAGTAGTACAGCAGCGAGGCCACCAGCGCCGCGTGGTCCACCTCCAGCGAGCCGCCGGTCACGGCGGCGAGCGCCTTGAGCTCGGAGGCGAACACCAGGCCCTCGCCGCGCCGCAGCAGGAACAGCGGCTTGATGCCGAGCTGGTCGCGGGCGAGCACCAGCTCACCGGTGCGCTCGTCGAAGATGCCGAACGCGAACATGCCGCGCAGCCGCGCCAGACAGCCGGTGCCCCAGCGCCGCCAGGCCTCCAGGAGCACCTCGGTGTCGGAGGTGCCGCGGAAGCGCACCCCGGTGGCGGCCAGTTCGGCGCGCAGCTCGGGCGCGTTGTACAGCTCGCCGTTGTACGTCAGGGCGAGGCCGCCCGAGACCATCGGCTGGGCGCCCGTCCCGGACAGGTCGATGATCGCGAGGCGGCGGTGCCCGAGGTGCACGTCGCCGTCACCGGCCGGGTGGCTGTAGCGGCCCGACCCGTCCGGGCCGCGGTGGGCCAGGACATCGGTGAGCCGGTCGGTCACGACCTTCCCGTCCGGCCACCGGTACGTGCCTGCGATGCCACACATGTCTACCGCGCCCCCTGGTCGCTGTTCGGCACCCGCGCGGCCGGCAGCGCCGTGCGCTCCGTGCGCTCCGTCCGCTCCGTGCGCGGCGGGTCCGTCTCGTTCCTCCGGGCCGTCCGCTCCGTCCGCGGCTGACCCGTCCCGTTCTGCCGGGCCAGCCGTTCATAAGGGCCGCGCGGCGCGGTGTGCCTCCCGTCCCACAGCGTGCCGTCGGTCCGGTCCCGCGGATCGGGTTCCACAAGCACCACGCCGAGCACCGGGATCTGCTGGTCCGCGAGGTGCCGCGCCACGGTGTGCAGCCACGCGGCGCTGCCGTGCCCGGCCCGTACGACGAGCAGGGTCCGGTCGCCGAGGTACCGCAGGTCGGTCCAGGCCGTGCCGGGCGCCACCGAGCCGACGCCGAGCCGGCGCGCCTGCTGCGGGGCGTCCGCGGCGTGCTCGCCGGTGACCACGGGCGGGTCGCCCGGCCGCGGGCGGCGGTGCGCGAGCCCCGGGCCCGGCAGGCCGTCGACGACGACCACCGGCCCCTCCGCCGCCAGGGCCCGGGCCACGTCCACGGCGAGCACGCCCGCGGCGCGCGCGCAGCCCAGTTCGAGCAGCGACACCGGTTCCGGTGAGCCGCGCACGGCGCGGACCAGGGTCGCGGTGAGGCGCTCGCGTGCCGCCCGGGCCCGCCGGCCCCGCCAGGGCACGGCCCACCGGCGCGGCGGGTGGCGCAGCTCCGCGACGACCGAGGCGCCGAGGTGCGCCGCGATCTCCCGCCGCAGCACGGGGCGGTCCGCCACCACCGTGCCGACCGCGGCGAGCGCGAGCCCGAGCGCGAGCCCGAGGACCAGGCCGATCGCGGCGTTGGTGGCGGCGGCCCTGGGCAGGGAGTGCCCCACCGCGCGCGGGGCGTCCACGATCTGCGTACCGGCCACGAGCTGGGGCGTGCCGGTGCGGGCGTCCGCTGCGCGCTGGTCGAAGTCGGCGATGCGCGAGTTGAGTTCGGCCCGGCGGGCGAAGAGCGACTCGATGCTCGCCGACGCCTTCGGGTCGCTCTCCGGCGAGCGCTCCCCGATCGCCTCGTTGACCCGGGCGAGCTCGTCCCGCATCCGGTCACGCTGGTCGAGCAGGGCCTTCGACTCGGCCTTCGCGGCCTTCCACATCCGGCCCACGTGGTCCGCGACGAACGCGTCGGCCAGCGCCTTGGCCCGGGCCACCGCGTCCGCGTCGCTGCCGGCCGTCACCTCGATCCGCAGCACGTTGTTGGTCAGGCCGGTGCCCCGGTAGGTCCGCATGAAGTCCTCCGGTTCCTGGGAGGACTTCAGGGCCCGCAGGGCCTTCCCGGCGATCCGCGTGGTGCCGAGGATCTCGACGTCGGTGCGGATCAGCGTCCCGGTGTCGTTCGGCTGGTCCTCCTCGTGCGCGACCAGCACCTTGGTCACCGCGGTCGGCGGTGGCGGCAGCAGGACCGCCACCGCCACGCCCACCAGCAGCCCGAGCAGGGCCAGCGAGGACCACAGGCGGCGGCGCCTGCGCACCGCCACCACCAGCGCGTGCAGGTCGAGCAGCGGAGCCGCGGCGGGCGACTCCGCGGTCGTGCCGGTCGTGCCGGTCGTGCGGGTCGTCACGCGGAACCTCCCGTCGCCTGGCCGCGTACCGCGAGCGCCAGGGCGGCGTCCTTCGGCGGACGCCCGGCGGACCGCTCCGACCGGGCCAGGACCGTGCCCGCGACGACGACGCCGACGACCTCGTGCCCGCTGTCGGCGCACGCCTCGGCGACACCGGCGAGCTCCTCCGCGGTCCAGTTCCCCGCGCTGGACACGACCAGGGCACCGGACGCGGTGTCGCGGTCCGGCACCATCGGCTGGGACACCGGCACGCGCACCACCCGCGGCAGCAGCGGCCCGCCGCCCGACGAGCCCTCGGACGAGGCGCTCCCGGCCTCGGCGACGAGCTGCTCGGCGGCCCGCAGGGCGACGTCGTCGCCGTCCGGTACGACGACCAGCAACCGCCGGGGCCCGGGCAGCCGCTCGCGCAGGCGCGCGCACACCCGCCGGTAGCGGACCCGTCTGCCGGCCTCGTCGCCGGACCGCTGCGGGGCCGGTACGTCCCACCGGGTGTCGAGGCCGAGGAACCGGCGGGCCCGGTCCCGCGGGCCCCCCTGCCCCGGCCGGCGCGCGGGCCGTTCGGCCGGTACGTCGACGGCGCCGAGGAGGGGCGAGCCGAGCGCCGCGGCGACCTCCGGCTCGGTGCGCGGCCTGCGGTTCACCCGCGCGGCCGCGAGATGGCCGACGACCCCGAGCAGGAAGGACAGCAGCGCCCCGCCGACGACGAGCTGCGTCCGCGTCGGCGGCGCCGCGCCGTCCGGCCGGGCCGCGGGGCCCATGACGACCATGCCCGCCGTGGTGGTCGCCGGGTCGGCCTGGTCCAGCTTCTTCATGGCCTCCTCCAGCGAGGTGCGCAGCTTCTCCAGCGCGGTGCGGGCCTGGACGCTCTCCACGGTCCGCCCCGGGTCGGCCGCGTCGGCCAGTTCGGTGATGCGGCGGTTGGTCTCCGCCACCTTGCGCCGCAGGTCCTCGGGGCCCGTGACCGCCTCGGGGTCGGTGCCGCCGCCCGCGATCCGCGCGGCGAAGGCGACGAACTCCCCGGCCACCCGGTCGGCGAGGCGCTGCGCCCGCTCCGGGGATCCGGCCGTACCCGAGATCTTGATGATGTTCCCGTCGGTGGCCTTGGCGCTCACCCGGTCCCGCAGCTCGCCGCCGGACCGGCCGAGCGAGGCGGCGGCGCGGTCGACCACCGCCGAACTGGTCGCGATCTCCGCCTGGGTCAGCAGCTCGCGGTCCTCCCACTGCCCGGGCAGCAGTACCGACGCGGCCGCCGTGTAGCGCGGCGGGAACAGCACCGAGGCGCCGTAGCCGACGAGCGCGCCGACCACGGCGAGGACGGTGAGGAGCCGCCAGCGCCGGCGCAGGATCCGCCCGATCGTGACCAGGCGTATCGTGTCATCGCTCAACGACGCGCCTTCTTCCCTGGCCGGACGGGCCCGCCGCCACCGGGGTGCGGCCGCGGCAGGCGGCGGCGTAGGCGGCGAGCAGCGACGCCTGCGAGTTCCGCCACGCGAGCGGCCCGGTGATCCGCTCCTGCCCGATCCTGCCCATCCGGGCCCGCCGCTCGGGATCGTCCAGGAGCTGGGCGATGAGCCCGGCGAACGCGGCCTCGTCGTTGGCCGGCGCGTAGACGGCGGCGTCCCCGGCGGAGACGCGCGCCTCCAGGAGGTCGAAGGAGACGATCGGCTTGCCCATCGCCATGTACTCGAGGACCTTGTTCATGGTCGACACGTCGTTGAGCGGGTTGCGCGGGTCGGGGGAGAGGCACACGTCCGCGGTGGACAGGTGGCGCACCAGGTCGGCGTCCGGAACGCGCCCGGTGAACCGGACCTGGTCACCGAGACCGAGCCGCCGGGACAGCTCCACCATCGCGTCGAAGGCGTCACCGGAGCCGACGAACACCGCGTGCCAGTCGGTCCGCCCGAGCTCGTCGCGCAGCGCGGCGAGGGCCCGCAGGGCGTAGTCGACGCCGTCCTGCGGCCCCATGACCCCGAGGTAGCACAGCAGGTGCGGCTTGCCCTGCTTCAACTCCGGCTCCGGCGGCACCGGTTGGAACCGGTCGGTGGCGGGCGCGCTGCGCACCACGAAGACGTCCTCCGGGCTCTTGCCGCCGCGGCGCACCGCGACGTCCCGGTAGCTCTCGTTCGTGGCGAGGACCACGTCCGCGGCCCGGTAGGTCAGCCGCTCCAGGGCGCACACGGCGCGGTACAGCAGGTCCTCACCGCGGTCGAACCGGGACAGGTACAGCTCGGGCACCAGGTCGTGCTGGTCGAAGACGAACCGCGCGCCGCGCCGGGTCAGCCACCGCGCCGGTAGGAACAGCAGGTCGGGCGGGTTGCAGGCGTGCACCACGTGCACCGGTCCGACCCTGCGGGCCAGGCGGTACGTGTGCCACAGCGCCGCCCCGTACTCGCGCAGGTAGCCGGCCGGGCCGCCGGTGGCCGCGCGCAGCGGGTAGCGGTGGATCCGCACCCCGTCGATCTCCGCCTCGGCCTCCGTGTCGCGCTTGGCGCCGCGGGGGCAGATGACGTGCACCTCCCAGCCCGCGTCGCGCAGCGTCGTGCACTCCTGCCACACCCGCCGGTCGAAGGGCACCGACAGGTTCTCCACCAGGATCAGCGCGCGCCGGCCCGGCCGGCCGTCGCGCTTCGTGTCACCAAGCAAGGCCCATGTACCCCGGTTCGGTCCGGCGCGCAGTGGCGTCGGGAAGGCGGACGAGATCGACGATCACCGGTGCCGCGCCGTGCGGCAGCGCCGAGAGCACGGCCGGGTCCTTGCTCCCGACCAGGCACACCTCGGCGTGGGCGAGCACCTCGTCCACGGAGTCCGCGAGCAGTTGCGCGAGGTGCGGCAGCCGGTTCTCGATGTACTCCCGGTTCGCGCCGAGGAGCCGCGAGAGGCTCACGTTGGCGTCGTAGATCTTCAGGTCGTAGCCCTTGCCGAAGAGCTGCTCCGCCAGTTCGACGAGCGGGCTCTCGCGGAGGTCGTCGGTGCCGGGCTTGAAGGACAGCCCGAACATCCCCACCCGGCGCTTGCCGGTGCGCTCGACCAGCTCCACCGCGCGTTGCAGATGAGCGGAGTTGGAGGGCAGCACATGGGCGAGGATGGGCACCGAGACGTCGGCCCGCTGCGCCGCGTGGACCAGGCTGCGCAGGTCCTTGGGCAGGCAGGAGCCGCCGAAGGCGAAGCCGGGCCGCAGGTAGGCGGGGCTGATGTTGAGCTTGCGGTCGGCCAGGAACACGTCCATGACCTGGTGCGAGTCCACGCCGAGCGCCTGGCACACCGCGCCCAGCTCGTTCGCGAAGCCGATCTTGAGGCCGTGGAAGGCGTTGTCCGCGTACTTGATCGCCTCGGCCGTCGGGACCGGCACCCGGAACACCTCGCCGGGCACCCCGTCGTACAGGGCCGCCACGGTGTCGCCGCTCGCCGGGTCGAGCTCGCCGATGACGGTCTTGGGCGGGTCGAAGAAGTCCCGCACGCTGGTGCCCTCGCGCAGGAACTCCGGGTTGACCGCGACCCCGAAGTCCACCCCGGCCGTGCCGCCGGTGTGCTTCTCCAGGAGCGGGACGAGGAGGTTCAGGCAGGTGCCCGGGAGCATGGTGCTGCGGAACACGACGGTGTGCCGCCCCCCGGGGCCATCGGGCCCGCTGGTGCCCCTCTTCCCGCCGGTGTCACTTGGCTCGCCGGCGCCACTTGGCCCGCCCGTGCCGTCGGGCCCGCCGCGGCCGACGCGGTCCGCCAGTACGGCGCCGATCTGCTCGGTGACCCGTTCCAGGTACGTGGTGCAGAGGCTGCCGTTGGGCTCCGACGGCGTCCCCACGCAGACGAGCGACACGTCGCTGCCCATGATCGCCTCGCGGACGTCGCCGGTGGCGCGTAACGCCCCGGTCCGTACGACCTCGGCGACGAGCTCCCCGATCCGCTCCTCGACCACCGGGGCCTTGCCGTCGTTGACCAGGTCGACCTTCACCTGGTTCACGTCCACGCCGATGACCTCGTGGCCCATGCCGGCCAGGCACGCGGCCGACACGCAGCCCACGTAGCCGAGACCGAGAACGCTGACCCTCATGACCCGTCACTCCCCCCAGGCAGGCCCGTGGGGCCTGCGGTCCGCGTGCCGCGCGGACGGCGGATTGCGCACATCAGTAGGCCCCCTGACCGTGGATCACGGCACGCAGGGTCTTCCACAAGATCACCGTGTCCAGGGCGAGCGACCAGTCCTCGACGTACCGCAGGTCGAGGCGGACCGCCTCCTCCCAGGGCAGGTCGCTGCGCCCGCTGATCTGCCACAGGCCGGTGAGCCCGGGCTTGACCAGGAGGCGCCGCCGGATGTCCGGCCCGTACGCGGCGGACTCCTCCGGCAGCGGAGGCCGCGGGCCGACGAGCGACATCGAGCCGGTGAGCACGTTGAGGAGCTGCGGAAGCTCGTCGATCGAGTACCGGCGCAGCACCGCTCCCACCCGGGTCACCCGCGGGTCGCTGCGGAGCTTGAACAGCAGGCCGGCACCCTCGTTGCGGTCGGCGAGACCGGCCCGTACGCCGTGCGCCCCGGCGACCATGGTGCGGAACTTGAAGATGGTGAACTCGCAACCGTCCTTGCCGACCCTGCGCTGCCGGTAGAACGCCCCGCCCCGGCTGTCCACCAGCACGAGCAGCGCGACGAGCACCATCAGCGGCGCGAACAGCAGCAGCAGGACCGCCGCGCCGACCCGGTCGACGACCTCCTTGACCACTCTTCGACCGCCGGTGAAGGTCGGCATGCTGACCCGCAGCAGCGGGATCCCGAGCACCGCGTCGACGTGCAGCCGCGGGCCCGCCACCTCCATCAGCACGGGCGCCACGACCATGTCGGCGTCGCTGCCCTCCAGGTTCCACGCCAGCCGCTGCAGCCGGTCCGGCGACCAGTGCGGGTCCGGCGTGACCGCGACGACGCGGTAGCCGTCGCGCCGGACGTGGTTGGCCACGTCCGCCAGCCGGCCGACGACCGGCACCCCGTCCAGCTGGTCGCCGTCGGGCCCCAGACCGTCCGCCGTGCACACCGCGTCCACCCGCCAGCCGAGGTGCGGGAACTTCCGGGACCGGGCGATCAGGTCGCGCACGGTGGCGGGGCTCCCGGCGGCGAGCACCGGCCGCAGGCACCGCCCTTCCTTCCGGTGACCGTGCAGCCGGAGGCGGAGCAGGTACCGCGCGGTCATGGTGACGAGCGCGATCGCGGGGATCGCGACGAAGATCCAGAGCTTGATGTTGCGCGAGGTGAGGGCGATCCCGCCGAGCGCCAGAACGACGGCCGCCGTGAACAGCGCGCGCCCCAGCCGGCGGAATTCCTCGGCGCCCTGGCCTAGCACGGCCGGCGCCCAGGACCGGCTCACCGCGAGGGCCCCCAGCACGAGCAACTCGGTGCCGAATGCCAGGATGCCCCACTTCTCATGCCAGTTGGCCGCGTCCCGGGCCCCGAAGAAGATGCCGATCGCCGCCACCACGAAGGCGGTGGCCACCGTGTCGCTGGTGATCACGGTACGGCGGTAGCGCTGCTCCCAGTCGATCGCGTGCCCGCTGATGTCCCCGTTCGCCAGACGCCCCCGCGCCGACGGAAACGGGTTGACCAATCCCCCCTGCTGCACAGAACCCCCCCAGGTCGCCAGTGATACGACGTGTTCGCCTCACGCTGTTCCACCCCCGGGAGGCCCCCGCCTCCCGCGCCGCGCTGTTCCTCCCCCGGAAGGCCCCCGCCTTCCGCACCGCGCTATTTCTCCCCTGCGGGAGGCACAGCACTGCCTCCGCGCATGACGTATCGGCTCTCTCAGCGCTACTTGAACAACTCACCTGGCGGCAGCGGACTCGTATGTCCGGCCAGACTTTTCGTGGTACACGGAACCTGCTCGAAATCTTGGGTGCTCCCCGCACCCAAGCCCCCCGAGGCCCCGAGAACTGATCACCCCCACGCCTGGCGCCGGGGACGCGACTACTGCTGTCCGCAGTGCCAAACCTAAAGATCATTAAAGGCTGCTTCACGCCCGAACTGCTGAAGCACGGTCAATGTAGACCATCGCGGCCAGTATGAAGAGGGGATGTGTGCAATTTGTGCTCAAGCTTTGATGCCAGGTCCACCGACCGGTGACCGTCCACGGCGGCCTCGACGCCGAGAACGTACGCCGTGACCAGTGTCGATGGCGGTTCCCCGCACCACCGGAACCAGTGGCACCGGGGCGTCTGGACACCGCTTCGAGCCCCCGCCCGAGCACCTCGTCGACGCCTTTCGGCGGGGGTGCGGTGCGGTTGTCTCCGCCATGGCCGTACGTCGACGTGCGTGCGGGGCGGGGACGGCCTCCGGTCGACGAGTCCTCGGCCCGGCCCTGCCTGCCTGGTCCCGGCCGTGATCCGGCCCGGGCCGACCCGATCCGGATCGACCCGGCTCGATTCAACGCGGATCGATGTGGGCATGGTGTGTAAGACGTGTGTGCAGTGGTGCCCGGGCGCCCAACGGGGCGCTTGCGAAAGGCAGTTCGTCGACGCCTGCTGACTCGGATACGGGCTCGGGTGCGGGCGCGGCTGTGGTGTGCTGCTGTATGGAGAGATCGCCTCGGCGAGACAGCGCTTCGGCGGGTGAGCGCGACGGCGTCGGACAGGAGGGTTCGAGAGGGGCGGTTACTACTGTTCGACGCGGCGAGTTGGCGCACCCGCTTTGGGTGCAGGCGTGTGAACCGAGACCGGCGGCACGGTGCCCGGACCACATAGCGAAGGCGTGACGGAAGGTGGTCTGCTCGCGCCGCGACCCATGACGGGCTCACGCGCAGGGAATACCGCTGCGCCTTGGTCGTCGATTTCACCGGAGTAATGCTTCCCGTGAAGGCATCCGCACGCTGCCTACCCGAAGTAACGGGTGCTGTCAGGCGCTGGGTTGGCGTTCACTGCGAGCCCCCCGAATGGCGAGGAAACCACCCTCAAAAGTGGCTGCATTCCCGGCAGGGTAAGCGCTCTCTCGTAGTCGACGTGTTGCAAATGGCGCAGGTTATCGCTGTACTGCGACCTGGCCGGTGATGCGGCGCGGGCGCGGGCTGGGCAACAAGCCAAGGAGTGCGTCGCATTCGCTCCGAGCGGTGCGCGCGACAGCCATGTGGTGAGCGAAACCGGGGGCCGTATAAGACGGTCTGCCGTGAGCGGACCGGCGCGGACGAAGGGCGGCGGTCACTGGCTGATCAGCCTTGTCGAGTCCGACCGCTCCATGGGGGGACACGCCATGCCCTTCCGGCACGCCGAGAAGCCGAGAAGCCGAGAAGCCGAGAAGAGGCGACCGGTCAACGCGGGTGAGATCACGCGTTGACCGGCGCACTGCCTCGGGCGTCTTCTAGGGTCGCCCGTATGATGATCAGTACTGGAGCCGTCGGCTCGCTCTTCGAATCCCTCCGGGCGGACGCCCTCACCGGCCCGGGCCAACTGCGCGAGCTCTACCCGCAGCCGAACCCCCACGCGCTCCGCAAGGAGATCGACCACCTGACCGAGGAGACCCGGGCACTGATCGGCTGCTCCTCGCTGGTGTTCATCGGCAGCGCGGACGCCGAGGGCCGGGCGGACGTGACGCCGCGTGGGGGCCCGGCCGGGTTCGTATCGGTGCTGGACGAACGAACCCTGGTGATACCCGACGCGACCGGCAACAAGCGGCTCGACACCCTGCACAACGTGCTGCAGACCGGACACGTCGGACTGCTCTTCCTCATACCCGGCCGCCCGACCACGCTGCGCGTCAACGGCCGCGCCTGCGTCTCGGCGCGCCCTGAGCTGCTCGCCCAGCTCACTCCCGTCGGCAAACCGCCGGTCACGGCGATCGTGGTGGAGGTCGAGCAGGCCTACCCGCACTGCCCGAAGTCGCTGATGCGCGCCAACGCCTGGCGACCGGAGCAGTGGCTGCCCGCCGACGCCCAGCCGACCAGCGCCGAGGTGACGCTGGCCCAACTGAACCTGCCCGGCCTGACCATCGACCAGATCGAGGAGACCGAACGGGAGTCACTGCGCCTGCGCTACGAGTGAACCCGGACCGACGGCGACCACTGACTCCTTCCGTTCGGGGCCGGGGAGCGGAACTCACGCCTGCTGCTTGGCCTCGATCTCGGTGATGAGGGCCTCGATGCGGGTCTTGATCTCGTCGCGGATCGGGCGGACGGCGTCGACGCCCTTGCCGGCCGGGTCTTCCAGGGCCCAGTCGAGGTACTTCTTGCCGGGGAAGACCGGGCAGGCGTCGCCGCAGCCCATGGTGATGACGTAGTCGGACGCCTGGACGGCCTCGGTGGTGAGGACCTTCGGCCGGGCCGCGGAGATGTCGATGCCGACCTCCCGCATGGCCTCGACGGCGGCCGGGTTGACCTGGTCGCCGGGGACGGATCCGGCGGAGCGGACCTCGATGCGGTCGCCCGCGAGGTGGGCGAGGAAACCGGCGGCCATCTGCGAGCGGCCGGCGTTGTGGACGCAGACGAACAGCACGGAGGCGAGCGGAGCGGAGGACATGGAAAGGCCCCTTCGACGGGTTCGACTTCGACGGGTTCGACGGGCCTACGGGTCAGCCCCGGCTGGTATCAGTCCCGGGTGATGTGACAGTATCAGCCCATGATGACGTCAGTCGACGCTGACCTGATCCGGGTGCTGGCCGACCCGCTCAGGCTCCGGATCGTGACCCTGCTCGCCCGCGAGACGCTGTGCACCACCCACCTGGTGGAGGAGACCGGTGCCAAGCAGACCAACCTCTCCAACCACCTGAGAGTCCTGCGCGAGGCCGGGGTCGTCGAGACCGAGCCGTGCGGACGCTTCACCTACTACAGGCTCCGCGCGGACGTCATCGCCTCGCTCGCCGGGCAGTTCGCCGACCTGGCCGAACAGGCCCGTGCGACCGCCGACAACAAGAGGGCCTGCCCGTGACCCGCACCGAAGCGCCCGCGACGATCCAGGACGCGTCCGTCGTCGCCAAGCTCTCCACGCTCGACCGCTACCTCGCCGTGTGGATCCTCATCGCCATGGCCGTCGGCCTCGGGCTCGGCCGGATCATTCCCGGACTGAACGACGCGCTGGCGAAGGTGGAGATCGGCGGGATCTCCCTGCCGATCGCGCTCGGCCTGCTGGTGATGATGTATCCGGTCCTGGCCAAGGTGCGCTACGACAAGCTGGACGCCGTCACCGGCGACCGCAGGCTGATGATCTCCTCCCTGGTCATCAACTGGGTCCTGGGCCCGGCGGTGATGTTCGCGCTGGCGTGGATCTTCCTGCCGGACCTGCCCGAGTACCGCACCGGGTTGATCATCGTCGGTCTTGCCCGCTGTATCGCCATGGTCATCATCTGGAACGACCTGGCCTGCGGCGACCGCGAGGCCGCCGCCGTCCTCGTCGCGCTCAACAGCGTCTTCCAGGTCCTGGCGTTCGGCCTGCTGGGCTGGTTCTACCTCGACCTGCTGCCCGGCTGGCTGGGCCTTGGCGACGGCGAGCACCTGGACATCTCGATGGGGGAGATCGCCCTGAACGTCGTCATCTTCCTCGGCGTCCCGCTGCTGGCGGGTTTCCTGACCCGCCGGATCGGCGAGAAGAAGATGGGCCGCGACAGCTACGAGCGGCGCTTCCTGCCGAAGATCGGCCCGTGGGCCCTGTACGGGCTGCTGTTCACGATCGTCATCCTGTTCGCCCTCCAGGGCAGGACCATCACCTCCCAGCCGCTGGACGTGGCCCGGATCGCGCTGCCGCTGCTGGTCTACTTCGCCCTGATGTTCTTCGGCACCTTCCTCCTCGGCAAGGGCCTGGGGCTGGCCTACGACCGCACCGCGACGCTGGCGTTCACCGCGGCGGGCAACAACTTCGAGCTGGCCATCGCGGTCGCCATCGCCACCTTCGGCGTCACCTCCGGCCAGGCGCTGTCCGGGGTCGTGGGCCCGCTCATCGAAGTCCCGGTGCTGATCGGACTGGTCTACGTCGCGCTCGCCTGGCGCAAGAAGTTCGCAGCCGCCTCCTTGACCACGGCCCCGTGACACGGCACGCGGACGTGGTGGTGGTTGGCGGCGGCCAGGCCGGGCTCGCCGCCGGCTACCACCTGCGCCGCCAGGGCCTCGACTTCGTGATCCTGGACGCCGACGCGGCGCCGGGCGGGTCCTGGCAGCACATGTGGGACTCGCTGCGCCTGTTCTCCCCGGCGGAGCACTCCTCGCTGCCCGGCCGGCTCATGCCCGCCCAGAAGGGCCGGACGTACCCGGACGCCGGGCACGTGGTGGAGTACCTCACCGACTACGAGAAGCGCTACGACCTGCCCGTCCGGCACGGCACCCGCGTGGAGGCCGTACGCCGCGACGGCGAGAGGCTCCTGGCCGAGACGGACTCCGGCACCTGGCGGGCCCGCGCCGTCATCAGCGCGACCGGCACCTGGTCGCGGCCCTTCCTGCCCGCCGTCCCCGGCCGTGACCTCTTCGGCGGCCGGCAGCTCCATGCGGTGAACTACCGCCGTCCGGCCGACTTCGACGGGCAGCGCGTGATCGTGGTCGGCGGCGGGAACTCCGGCGCCCAGATCGCCGTCGACCTCGCCCTGGACGGCCGTGGCGAGATCACCTGGGTGACGCGGCGCCCGCCGCGGTTCCTGGCCGACGACATCGACGGCCGGGCCCTGTTCGACGTCGCCACCGCCCGCCGCCGCGCGCTCGAAGAAGGCCGAAGCGACACCGGTGGGGTGGCCTCGCTCGGCGACATCGTCGCCGTGCCGCCCGTCCGGGCCGCCCGCGACGCCGGCATCCTGGCCGCGAAGCCGATGTTCAGCCGGCTCACCGCCGACGGCGTCCGGTGGGACGACGGCACCCGCAGCGGTGCGGACGCGATCGTCTGGTGCACCGGCTTCCGCCCGGCTCTCGCCCCTCTCGCCCCGCTGGGCCTGCGCGGCCCACGGGGACACATCCCCACCGACGGCACGCGCGCACTGGGCGAGCCGAGGCTGCATCTCCTGGGCTACGGCGACTGGACCGGTCCGGCGTCGGCCACCCTCATCGGCGTCGGCCGCCCGGCCCGTGACGCGGCCCGCGCGATCGCACGGCTCCTGTGACGGCGGTGCTTTCCGGGGCGGCGGTCCGCGTCACGCGGTCCGCGTCACGCGGTCCGCGTCATGCGGTCCGCGTCGCGCGTTCCGCGCCGCGCACGTCCCCTGTCCGTCCGCTCGTCAGGCGACGGCCGGCGTGGTCAGCAGCTTGCCCATCGCGGCGAGGACCGACGGCTCGACCCGGTAGTACACCCAGGTGCCGCGCCGCTCGGAGGTGAGCAGCCCGGCTTCCTTGAGCTTCTTCAGGTGGTGGGACACGGTGGGCTGGGAGACGCCGACATCGGAGATGTCGCACACGCACGCCTCCCCGTCCTCGTGCGAGGCCACGGCGGAGAACAGCCGCAGCCGGACCGGGTCCCCGAGCGCCTTGAACATCCGCGCCGCGGTCTCGGCCTCCTGGGCGGTCATCGGGCGCTCGGTCAGCGGCGGGCAGCACGGCACCACACTCTGGCCGTCGGCTTCGAGCAGCGGCAGCACCTTCGCGTTCGACATACGTCTATGTTGACACACGTCGAACCAGTACGGGGAGACCCTTCACCGGCGCACGAGGCGGGCGGCCGGGCGGTGGGTGACGCGGTCCGCGTCCCGGCCCACGCGGCGCGGCGAGTGCGACGACAAGCTGCGCTGCCGGTCCAGCCAGACGAACGCCGACCCCGTCGTCGAGGACCGGCTGCGTCGGCGGGCGTGACAGGAGTCGGCCGAGCGGGGTGGCGTCCAGGCCGGTATGCGTCAGTCGCCAGTGCGGGTTGCGGCCGAGGGCGCGCTGCGCGGCGAACTGCACCGGTGCCCGGGTGGCGAGCGTGACCCGTGCGGTCTCGGCGAGCTGGGCGGCGATCTGGACCGCGGAGTTCGAGGCCCCCGCGACGACCACCCTGCGGCCGGTGAACGAGGCCGGGCCGCGGTAGTCGGCGTGCGGCACCTGGCCGGTGAACTCCTCAAGGCCCGGCGGTGTTGGCCGGTGCGGGCACCCGAACGCCCCGGACGCCGCGACGGCTGCCCGCGCGGACAGCCGGTCGCCGCCCTCCACCTCCACCTCGAAGCCGCCGCCGGTACGGCGGCCCACGCTGACGCGGCAGCCGGTGCGGACCTCGGCGTCCAGCCGGTCGGCGTACGCGGTGAGGTGGGCGACGACCTCGTCGCGGTGCCGGTAGCGGTCCCGGTCGGCGCCGGGGAACGGCATGCCCGGAAGGGAGCCGTACCGGACGGGTGAGAACAGCGTGAGGCTGTCGTCGTGGCACGGCCACAACCCGGCCGCGCGGCCGGTCGCCTCCACTACCACCGGCCGCGCCCCCGCGCCGCAGCAGCGCGTGGGCGGTGGTGAATCCGGACGGGCCGCCACCGACACGGCGACGTCGATCCGCTCCATCAGTGCAAGACCCGGCTTCGAGATGTGTCTATGTTGACGCCCATCAATACAGGTGCCATGCTGGGCCGCGCAAGACATCGACCGATGTCGAAACAGTGAGGAGTCGCCATGAACGCATCCGCCACCGCCGAGCTGCCTGTGGTGGTGATCGGGGCCGGCCCCGTCGGTCTGGCCGCCGCCGCCCACCTGATCGACCAGGGCATCGAGCCCCTGGTCCTGGAAGCCGGGCCCGATGCCGGTACCGCGGTGCGCGAGTGGGCGCACGTACGCCTGTTCTCCACCTGGGGCGAGGTCGTCGACCCCGCCGCCGAGAAGCTCCTGGCCCCCACCGGCTGGACGCGACCCGATGCGGCCGCCTACCCCTCCGGCGGCGACTGGGCCGAGCTCTACCTGCAGCCACTGGCCGACGCCCTCGGTGACCGCGTCCGCTACGGCGCGCGTGTCACCGACGTCTCCCGGGCGGGCCGGGACCGGATCGTGGACGCCGACCGGGAGCGGCAGCCGTTCGTCGTGCACGCCGCGCACGCCGACGGCCGCGAGGAGCGCCTCTTCGCCCGCGCCGTCATCGACGCCTCCGGCACCTGGGCCACGCCGTCACCGGCCGGCGGCAGCGGCCTTGCCGCCCTCGGCGAGAAGGCCGCGGCCGACCGGATCACCTACCGCGTCCCGGACCTGAAGGACCCCACCGTGCGGGCCCGGTACGCAGGCAAGCGCACCGCCGTCATCGGCTCCGGCGCCTCCGCCTTCACCGCTCTCGCCTACCTCGCCGACCTCGCCGCGTCCGACCACGGCGCGGGAACCAAGGCGGTCTGGATCCTGCGCCGGGGCATCTCCGGCTCCACCTTCGGCGGCGGCGACGCCGACCAGCTCCCCGCCCGCGGCGCCCTGGGCCTGGCGGCGAAGGCCGCGGTCGACGCCGGTCACGCCGACGCGGTCACTGGCTTCCGCACCGAGGCCGTCGAACGCGACACCGACGGCCGCCTGGTCCTGGTCGGTGAGGACGGCCGCCACCTGGACGCGGTCGACGAGGTGATCGTCCTGACCGGCTTCCGCCCCGACCTGTCCTTCCTCGACGAGCTGCGCCTGGGCCTGGACGAACGCCTGCAAGCACCCCTCGCGCTGGCGCCGCTGATCGACCCCAACCAGCACTCCTGCGGCACCGTCTACCCGCACGGCCACCGTGAGCTCTCCCACCCCGAGCAGGGCCTCTACCTCGTCGGCATGAAGTCCTACGGCCGCGCCCCGACCTTCCTCGCCATGACCGGCTACGAGCAGGTCCGCTCCGTCGCCGCCGCCATCGCCGGCGACCTCGCCTCCGCCGACCGCGTGGAACTCACCCTCCCCGAAACCGGGGTGTGCGGCGGCGCGGGCCTGTTCGACGCCCCCGACGCCCCGGACGCTCCGGACGCCACTGAGGGCGACGGCGGCGGCTGCTGCGCACCCGCGCCGCAGCTCGTCCAGCTCGGCGCCCCCGCCGCGGTCGGAGCGGCCGACGAGCAGGCTCCGGCTGGCGGCTGCTGCGGCTCGTGACCGACCTGGGCACTCCCACGCAAGGCAGCGACCGGAACGGGGGACCGGTCGCGACCCATGCGCCGCCCTGCCCGCCAGCCGCCTACCCGCGCCGAGGGCGGGCGGCACTGCGACCGGCCCGAGACGTACCCGGCGACGCACGGCTGCCGCCAGACGAGCCGATGCCCGTCCCGTACGGCCTTCCTGACTCCGTGACTCCCTGGCTCCCGGCGCGTGGAAAGAGGGCTGAGAGGATGTCGTCCTCATGCGTCCGCTCCGTCGTCTCCACAGTCCTCCGCCGTTTCCCGGCTTTCCCCTGCGGCCGTCTCCGGCATCTCTTCAGGAGCGTGCCGTACGGGACGAGAAGAAGTCTTTGACGAAGCGTGCGCAGGCGGGTCGCTGAAAGGGGCCGGAGTCCCGGATTCGCCAGTGCAAGGCTCTTCAGGAGCAAGGCTCTTCAGTGCATGACCGTCCCCCCGGAAGCAAGACGGCTGTCTTCGCGGCGCAGGGCTGTCGATGTCTTCGGGTGTATTCAAGCGAGGCCGCACCGCACCAGCCGTTTCCGACGACTCGAAGGCCACGCGTGACGGCCTCGCGGGGCCGGGAACGCGGCGTAGCGCCGAAAGAGGACTTCGATGCTCTGGCCCGCGGCGAGCACACCAGGTCGGGGCACAGGGCAGGTCGCGGTAGCCGCCCGGCCCGGTGGCGGCGCGGAGCGGGTCCCTGCTGCGCTGCCGGCCACCGCCGTGTCGACCACCGACGGCGCCACCTGCCTCACGCTCGACCGCGGCCCCATCCCCTTGCCGGACTCCCTCGCCCGCATCCTGACCGACCTCGTGTAACGGCCGGCGCCGGCCGGCTGGGCCGCCGACACGCCCTCCGGCTGGCTGGTCCCCGGGCACCTGCCCGGCCCCATCTCTCCGCGGCCGTCCTGGGCCGCCGCCTGGCCACCCACCACATCCCCAACCGCCCCGCCCGCACCACCGCGCTCGTCGCCCTGGCCCAGGACCTGCCACCCGCGAGCCTGCCCCCCTGCTCGGCCTCCACCCGGTCACCGCCGCGCACTGGCGCCGACGCGCCGCAACCGACTGGACGGACATGCATCGAAGCCCGCCTGGCCGCCACGCACCGTCCGAGGCTGTGATCACACCAGGGGCAGGTGCAACACGCGCCGGGTTGCGCTTACATGAAGAGGTTGTCTTCCAGCCCGTTCGTCAACCTGCGCTGTGGTGAATTCCGTCCTGCGGGCGCGTGCCCCTGCCATCGACGGGCCGTTGATCAGCGCACGGGATGTTCATGTGACGTTCCGCCGATGTCACAGGTGGTGGAGTGCCTGAGCCTCTGGTGGCCCCGGGGCGGTGGCGCCCGGGCCGTGCCCGGGCCCTCCGCTGCTGCGGCCGGGCGCCACCGTCAGCGCACACCCGTTTGTGAGGATGCGCATGCCCCTTGCCCCCCACCGCCGCCTGACCCGGCTCGGCGCACTCGCCGTACTGACCACGGGCACGGCCCTGGCCGCAGCACCGGGTGCCGCAGCCGACACCAACACCGGCACCGCCAAGTCCACGATGCTGTGCAACATCGTGCTCCTCTCACCCGGCTCCACCTCGGACGGCTGCTCGAACGCGCAGGTCCACGACCAGAACATGGCCAAGAACACCCTGAACCACGCACTGGTCGACTACGCCAAGGCCGAGACCGTCACCGCGCTCCTGCCCTGACACCCCTCCCGGCCACAGCGCTGCGCCCGCGGCCCGGACCGCCCGGCGCAGCGGTGCAGCCGGTGTCCCGGGGGGCCGTGTCCGGCTGCCCTCCTCACCCACGCCGCTTGTCGTCCCGCAAGCGATCATCCTGAATGGAGCATGCCCGTGCCTCTGCGTGTCACCGTCACCGCGCTGCTGACAGCCGCCCTTGCGGTCGCTGCTGCCGGCACCGCCTCGGCCGATACCAACAAGAGCGAGCAGACCTCCGCCCGCAGCGGGCCCACCGCCCCGCTGCTGTCCCCGGCCATAGTCGCCGTTGCGCCAGTCGGGCCAGTGCCGTGATCCGTGGGCAAGTCCGGCGGCGAGAAAGACCCTGTGATCCGCAGACATGACCTCGCGCAGGCCGTGTCCGGGCGGTCGGCCGCAGTCCAGGCCCGGCCGCCGCGCTCGAAGCGCCAGGCCGCCAGGACCGGCTCGAACAACTCCTGCCGGGCGTGGGACAGACCACGCGGATACGGGCGTCGCGCGCTCATGACCTGGACGTACCGCTCATGCGGACACCCGCACGTGCGAGGAGACGATCACCGCACGCTGCCCGCCTGCACTCCAAGCCTGTCGTCCGGCCTACCGCCTAGAGCCGCATCAGCCAACGCTCGCCCTGTAGTGCCTTGGATCGCGGATGGCACAGGTCTCGTCGAACGCGATGTCCGGAAACCGCCAGCACGCTCGCGGACGGTCGGGCGAGAATCCGTTCGTGATCGCTGAAACGCAGGGACTCCGCATCCGGCACCGCGGGCATGAACCGCAGGTCCATCCCACCGCCTATGTCGCCCCGACGGCCACGCTGGTCGGTGATGTCCGTGTGGACCCGAGGGCACGGGTGATGTACGGCGCGGTGCTCGATGCCGAGGGGTCTCGGATCGAGGTCGGGGAGGCGGCGGTGGTCTGCGAGAACGCGGTGCTGCGTGGGTCTGCGGTCACTGGCGATCAGCCGGTGCTTGTCGGCGACCACGTCTTCGTGGGACCGCATGCCACGCTGCTGGGCTGCGAGGTCGGCAGGTGCGTCTATGTGGCGGCCTCGGCGACGGTTCTGCAGTGCGCACGGTTGGGGGCCGGCTCGGTTGTCGCTGTCGGCGCGCTCGTCCATGCGCGCACCGTTCTGCCGGACGAGTACTTCGTGCCGCCGCACACCGTGGCGCTGGACGCGCCGGTGCGGCTGCTGGCCCCTGGTGATCCGGGCTTGCCCGAGGCCGTCGGCCGGGTGGCCTTCGCGCAGGCGGCGTTCGGCGTCGACGCGGAGTGGACCGACCGGATCAGCCGGTACGAGCAGATCGCGGAGGTACGCGTCGCCGAATTCGGTACACACGCGGACGATGAGGTTCTGAACGGCGGCTAGCGCCGCATCAGTGACCTTTGAGCTGTGTGAGGTGACGCACCGTCCGGATTCCCCTCCGGCGGCGCGCGTCCGGCACACTGTGCTGGTGGTCGACGACATCAGCCACGGAGGCCTTCGGGTCCTGCTCCGCGAGGAGGGCGTCTCGTTTCAACGCCTGGTTGGAGCGACGGCTGCGGGCGGGACGGGCGGGTCAGGAACGCGGTGGCCAGGGTGGAGTGGGCAGGGTGAGGCTCTCGGGGAGGGCTGAGCAGGCGGTGCGCAGGTGGGCGGCCAGGGTGTCGCGCGCGGGGGCGGACGGCTGGGCGGTCCAGGTGTCCAGTGCGCAGTGGAAGGAGGCCACGAGCATGTCCAGGGCCAGGCGTGGGCGCGGGTCGTTGTCGGTGGCCAGGCCCAGGCGCTGGTGGAGGATGTCGAGTGCGCTACGGGTGGTGTCACGGCAAAAGCGCAGGCCGTGCGCCTCGATGGAGGGTGTCTGCTCGGCCAGTTGACGGTTGAGCGCGACGCGCGGTGCCCAGTGGTCGGGGTGCATGGCCTCCAGCGCGGCGAGCAGGGCTTCCTGCAGGAATTGCAGGAGCGGACCGCCGCTGGGCTCGCGCACTTCCAAGTCTTTCAGGAAGGACCGCCACAGGTCGTGCAGCGGGGTCATGGCGACGTCTTCCTTGCTGGTGAAGTACCGGAAGAAGGTGCGCTTGGAGGTGTCGACCGCGTCGCAGAGCTCGTCGAGGGTCACGCCGTGAAAGCCGCGCTCGCTGAACAGCCGCAGGGCGGTATCGGTCAGGGCTTCACGCGTGTGCTGCTTCTTGCGTTCACGCAAGGGAAGCCGCTGTCCGGCTTCGGCTGCTCGGCGCGGTCTGTCCATGGAGCAAGCGTACCCGAGAGGAGAATGCCTCTTGCAAGCAAGTGCCACTCAGTGGCAGGTTGGTGTCTCTGCCATCTCCTGAAGGGTGCACCGCCATGCGGGCTCTGCTTGTCGACCGCTCCACCCCCTCCGGCCTGCGCCTTGCTCAGGTCCCTGATCCTGAACCCGCCCCCCACCAGGCTCTGGTGCGAGTCGCGGCCACCTCCCTCAACTACGGCGAGGTGCGGATCGTCCTCAAGGACGCGGCTGACGGCGCCGTCCTGGGCTGGGACGCGGCAGGGGTGATCGAGCGCGCGGCGGCCGACGGCTCCGGCCCGCCCGTCGGCACCCCCGTCGTCACCCTGGGCCCCACCGGGGGCTGGGCCGAACTGCGCGCCGCCGACACCGACTTGATAGGAGTGGCGCCATCGGGTGGTGACCTGGGCGCCATCAGTACGGTCCCCGTCGCCGGAGCCAGTGCCCTGCGCGCCCTGCACCGCCTTGGCCCGCTGCTGGGCAGACGCGTCCTGATCACGGGCGCCACCGGTGGTACGGGCCGCTATCTGGTGCAACTCGCCCGGCGCGGCGGAGCCCATGTCACCGCCTCCACCGGAGCCCCCGAGCGGCACGGCGACAGCCTGCGCCGACTGGGCGCCCACGAGGTCGTGGCCGAACCGCTGCACCTCACGGAGCCGGTGGACGGCGTCGTGGATCTCGTAGGGGGACGGCAACTCGTGGACGCCTACGGCAAGCTGGCCGAGGGCGGCACGCTTGTCGCCGTCGGTCACTCCGCGCACGAAGACGAAACCTTCCCCTATGGCGCCCTCTTCGGTGACCAAGGGCGGCACGACCGCCGTCTGACCACGTTCTTCTTGCTGGCCTGCCGTGGTCTGGCCCGCGACCTGACGTGGCTCGCCCACCAGGTCGCCGCCCAAGACCTCGACGCGCACATCTCTTGGCGCGGCAACTGGGAAGAGGCCGCCGGCGCCGTCGAGGCCCTGCTCGGCCGCCGCCTCCACGGCAAGGCGGTCCTGGACATCACCCGGCCCTGATCCGGGCGCAGCCCCCGGCAGGAACCGCGCGGGTGACCCGGAGGAAAGCAAGAGAGGCACGGCGCACCGTGCCTCTCTCTCCGTACTGGAACGGTGCTTCCAACTGGCGCTGCCGCGTGCTCTGATCCTCGGCGCGTCACTGCCCACCACCCTCGTCAACGGCCAGCAACCACGAGAGCTTCCCCCCCCGTTTCTCCCTCGGCGGCACCGACATCACCGCGGCGGCTGCCCCGGCACCGACCTCATCCGCGCTGACTGCCCCCCGACGCGGGACGGCCATTGGCTCGGGTGTCCGTATCCGGCCCCGCGGCCGACCGCGACGACGGAGCATAGTTCCCGTCCTCGCCCGGAACCGGGGGCCGGTGGCAGACGCCACGCCGGTGCCGAGGCGAACGCGGGCGGCGGAAGCTTCGGGTTCTGCTTCTCGTAGTAGAGCCCCTGGCAGGCCCGGCGCGCGAAGGCCCGGGCGCCGGCTACGAAAGCAGACTTCGAAGCCGCCCGAAAGCCAGAGGGCGGCAACGCACCGGTGCTGTCAGCGGGATTGTGGACGCATCCGCCGTGGAACTCGCGTCCCTATCCGTCGCGGCCAACCCCGGCGGTGAACGCTTCGCCTGCGTGGATGATCGAGCTGAGCATGGCATGGGCGGCTTGGAGCTGTTCGATGGAGCGGCTCAGGCGCTCGCGTTCGTGCGCGAGGTCCTGGGCCATTTCCTCGCAGGTCGGCGCCAGGATGGCTCCCTCGTCAGCCATGCAGGGCAGCACCTCCCGGATCAGGTCGGTATGCAGCCCGGCCGCGAGCAGGATCCGGACCCGGCGCACGGCGGCCACGTCGGACTCGTCGAACTCCCGGTAGCCGCTGGCCCGCCGCTGCGGTCGCAGCAACCCCTGCTGCTCGTAGTACCGCAGGCTCCTGGTGCTGACGCCGGTGCGCCTCGACAGCTCGCCGATGAACATGTGACTCCCGGCATAGAAGTTTGACTCTGACATTGACGTCAAGGTTTAGCTTAGCCGCCATGTCAACGAACCAGAGCACTCAGCAACGTTCGACCATCGATCCGAAGACCCTGGCAGGCAAAAGAGCTGTCGTCACCGGCGGCACCATCGGCATGGGCCGGGCCATCGTCCAAGCCCTGACCGACCGCGGCGCCGAAGTGATGTACACCGGGCGCAGCGACCAGCGGCTCGCCGAGGCCCAGGCGGCGCTCGACACCCCGCTGGCCCACCCGGTGCGCTCTGATGCCACTGACGCCACCGCCATCGCCGCCCTCGGCGATCAGGTCGCCGACCGCCTCGGCGGCATCGACTACCTGTTCATCAACCAGGGCATCGCCGAATTCCAGACGCTCGAAGAGGTCACAGAGGAATCGTGGGACCGCATCTTCGAAGTGAACGCCAAGGGTGCCTTCTTCACCGTCCAGCGACTGGTCCCGCTGATGTCCGAGGGAGGTTCGATCGTGTTCACCACCGTCTCCAACGACCGGATCTTCCCCGGTCTCAGCGCCTACTCCGGGGCGAAGGAGGCTGTCGCCGCCTTCGCGAAGGTGCTCGCCGCCGAGCTGCTTCCCCGCAAGATCCGCGTCAATGCGATCGCCCCGGGCTTCATCCTCACCCCCACCATGGGCGTCGCCGAACTGACCGAAGAGCAGCGCGCCGAGTTCATCGAACAGGGCAACGCCTCCACGCCGATGGCCCGAGGAGGCACCGTGGAAGAGGTCGCCGCCGCCGCGCTGTACCTGGCCGCCGAGGCCACTTTCACCACCGGCGTGGAACTGCCCGTGGACGGCGGGTTCGGCCAGGGTCTCGGCGAGTGACCGCCTCCGCCCGGTAGACGGCGTTCCCCTGCGACCGGCTCAGCCGGTCGCAGGGGAACGCACATCCTGCGTGGTGGCCACGTCGTACCCGCCCTCCTTCCCAGCTTGTGCCATGATGCGGCCGCTCAGCCCGAGGTGGAGATCTCGGACGCGCCCAATCCTGGGTCTGGCGAGCGGGTTCGCCGTATTGGTCGGGGACGACACCGAGCGGACGAGGGACAGCCGGACCGCCGCCGAAGCGCTACGGGACGTGGGGCCCGCGGGAGCAGCCAGAGCCCAGTGGTTCCTCGGCTTCGCCCTGTTCGGTGTCGGGGACCAGGAAGCCGCCGAGGCGCTCATCGACCGGGCCTAGAAGGGTTCCGGGGCCTGGGCGACGCCTGGGAAACCGCCGCGGCGCTGAGTGCACGGGCCAACCAGGCCCATGTCTGCGGAGACCTCGGTGTGGCGGGCGCACCGGGGGCACGGTGCAGACCGAACGCAGGTGCCCTGTGGAGGAGATTCGGGAATCTTCTTCTGCCCTTGGCCCACTGGTCCCTTCGCGGCATTCGAAGCGAAGACAACACCGCGCGGGCATATTCAAGTGATGATGCCAGGTCAGTGGCGTCGCTTCCCGGCCCGACCGGGCGGTAAGACCGCACCCTGTCCTCGAGACCCGGGTCTACATCCTGCGTCCCATTGTGCGCAGAAGTTGCTCCTGCTCGGAGGCGGCTGTCGTGGACGCATCCGTGGGCGGCCCGTAGTAGCGGCTGCTGTCCGCAAGCGGGCTTTCGCTCACGCCATGATAGATCCACTGGAAGTTGTCGAGGATCCAGCGGACCGTGCGCGGGTCCAGTCGTTCGTCTAGCTGTACTGCGCGGGCGAGATCCCACGTGTGGGTGATCGCGTCAACGACGTACAGGCCAAGTAGCTGCCGGCCAGGAACAGGACCGAACGGGTAGTCGACGATGCGGTCGAGCGCGCCCACGGCATGTAACGCCGCCCGGCACTCGGCAACCGCATCCCGGTAGGTGGTCACCAGGTCGCCTGTGAGCGTCTCCTGCTCCAAGTTCGCCATGAACTCCGCACTGCTGCCGCCACGGAGGAGCGAGGTGTAGATGCGGCTTCCCTGGATCATGTGGCTGACCAGTTGACGCACATTCCATTCGGTACACGGCGTGGCCTTCTCCCAGCACGTGTCCGGCACCGACCGCAGCCGATCACTGAAACCTCCTGCCGCAGTGTCGAAGTAGCCGAGCAACGTGTTGACTGTGTCATTCATGGTGACGAGTCTGGGCGATGAAGGTTGCTGCTCCCAGCGGAAATCGGACCTTTATCACCTCCGTTCGCCCGCTCCGCAGCGGAAAGGCCAAACTCGGAGCCTTCGTCATCGCTCGCTGGCCGTGATGCACCCCACGGAAAACTCATCCACAAGGCACCGAGCATCGCGACGAAGCTGTCACAACCTCTTACCGCGGTCACGGCATCCTGGGGCCTGGCTCTGCCGGCCGTCCGGCTGGACGCCGAAAGCCTGTTACGCGGCACGGGTCGTTGTATTCACCGTTTGTGAGCGGAAGCCGTATCCGACCTCCGGTCCCAGACCGTGATAGTGGCGGAAGTTGTAGATGAGCGGACTCCAAAGAGCGGGGTCGATGTGGTGCGTGCCCGGCACGACGATGCGTTCGTCGGCGTGGACGCGCAGTACGTCGCACTCGACGCTGAAGAAAAGACCCGCTCCGCCCGGCGTCAGTGCACGAACCCGTGCTTCCAACTGCAGCGAGCACTCGGCGACGCGCGGCGGCTTAACCACGTGAGAACTGGCCGGGGTGAGCCCGGACGCGGCGAACTTGTCGGGCTCGTATCGGTACACCGCCCGCTTGCTCTCGGGCACCGGGTTGGCCCCGGTGAGCGGTGCCAGGCACTCCACCTGCTCCCACAGCTCCGGCGAGGCAACGTTGATCACTAGCTCGGAGCGCGCCGCGAGGTTGCTCGCTGTCTGGCTCTCTCTGCCCAGGCCCAGGACGATGTGCTGTCCCAGTGCCCAGGCGGAGGAGATCGGGGCAAGATTGAACGTGCCGTCATCGTTCTCGGTGGTCAGCAGGACCACGGGCGTGCCGAAGTACAGGATGCTCGGCCGGACCACTCGGTGGGCGTCAGTCGTCATGCCTCAAGACGCTAGGGGCGGGACGTTTCGATGTGCGTCGAAGCGTCGACTGACGACAATGGTGCTGTGATCAGCCCTGATGTGTACACCAAGGAACCGGACCTCGCCGCCCTGGGGGCGCTGCTGGCCGACCGCACCCGCGCCGCCTTCTGCCTCGCGCTGCTTGACGGCCGCGCATGGACGGCGACGGAACTGGCGCAGCTCGCGGGGATTGCACCGTCCACGGCGACCAGCCACCTGAACCGTCTGGTGACGGGCGGCCTGTTGACCGAGGAGCGTAAGGGCCGGCACCGCTATGTGCGCCTGGCGGACCCCGTCATCGCCGAGATGATCGAAGCCCTTGCCGCCCGGGCACCTCAGCGGCTTGTCCCGGTTCGCTCACTCGCTGCCGCCCGCCAGCACCGTGCCGTTGCCTTCGCCCGCGTCTGCTACGACCATCTCGGCGGCTCCTTGTCCGTGGCGATCACCGACGCGATGACCGAACAGGGATTTCTGGACTGGGAGTTCGGCCCGGTCCTTACTCCCTCGGGCGCCGCATGGCTCGCGGACACGGGCATCTCCCAGCAAGTGGCACCACACGTACGCACGTGCCTGGACTGGACGGAGCGGCGGTTGCATCTGGCGGGCGCGGTCGCCGCGGCCCTATTCCACTATGCGATTCAGGAGTCCTGGCTCGTGCCGGCCGAAGGCTCCCGCGTCGTACGGCTGACGAACCAGGGGCGCGACGCCTTCCAAGAGCACCTAGGCAGTGTCTTCAAATGATCACCGCTGGTGGATCATGGTGCCGTGACACGTCTCCATGAACTGTCGGACCTCGAGTGGGAGTTCGTCCGGCCGCTGCTGTCCGAGTCGTTGCGGGGGCGCAAGCGGCTGGACGTCCGCAGGGTCCTGAACGGGATCGTGTGGAAGTTCCGGACTGGGACGGCCTGGCGGGACGCGCCCGAGCGCTATGTTCCGTGGGCGACGCTGCATACGCGTTTTCGCAGGTGGACGGCGGATGGAACATTCGACCGGATGCTGCGGGCCGCTCAGGCTAAGGCCGATGCGGCGGGTGATGTCGAGTGGCTGGTGTCGATCGACTCCACCGTCGTCCGGGCTCACCAGCATGCGGCCGGGCTCGAAGAGGGGGCTCCGCGACCTGGCCCTCGGCCGGTCCCGAGGCGGTCTGACCAGCAAGATCCATCTGGCCTGTGACGGGCGAGGCCGTCCGCTCGCTTTCGTCTGGCTCCGCCGCAAGGGCATTGCCCACACGATTCCCGAACGGGCCGATCAGGTCCGCAACCGGGCCCGACGAGGCAGCCGCGGAGGCCGCCCGCCTGCCTTCGACCGCGTGATCTACAAGCACCGCAACGTCGTGGAACGGTGCTTCAACCGCCTGAAGCAGTGGCGTGGCATCGCCACCCGGTACGTCAAGACCGCCGAGTTCTACAACGCAGCAGTCACCCTCGTGTCACTCCTGATGTAGGCGTGACATTTGACGACAGAACCTAGGGGCTTTCGTTCGGATCACCGGACGGACCAGAGGAAGGTCCCAGCGATGTAAAGTCCGCCATTCCAGCTCCCCCGGTCCAAGGCCTAGGCCGTTTCTTCTGGATCATCGAGCGGACCAGATGAAGATACCCGCGATGTGCAGAGCGGCCAGGTAGACGGTG